>NZ_JBHTSL010000063.1:0-29533 GCF_042795115.1 Arthrobacter sp. NPDC056493
GCTCGTTTCGCATCCTTCGCGAAGGACTTCCACGGCTGATAGTTCATCGCCCACGGCTCTGTACGCCCTCGCCAAGCGGAGCGGCACGAAAGGATCATCTCCGGCAAGGCGCAACCATCTAATGGCGTCAAGATGTCTGCCCATCTCCAGGGATGTTTCTCCAAGGTAAAAGGCTGCCTGAGGATCCCCTGCTTCCAACGCCTTCTGGAACTGAACCAGTGCTTCCTTGGGCCGGTTGATGTCACGAAGGAACCAACCATAGTTCAGGTAGGCTTCCGTCACTCCATGCTCGATGGCAAGAAGGTACAAGACTTCTATCGCTTCGGACTTGGAGATCTGAGTGAGGTCGTTGGCAGCGTTGAAGAGCCCGTCAGGATCGTTGGAGAGTATCATTTCTACCGATGAACGAAAGTCCACGCGTTCTGGATTCGAGCTCATATCCTGCCTGCCTTTGAGACTCCGACGACAACAACGTAGCGCAACCCTATCGCCTGCCGCGGGTGCGTCCGATAATTCAGCCTCTGTCGATTACTGCCTTGCCTATGCTGCGGTTCATTTGTAGGAACCACAACTGGGCCAGTTTCCTTGGTCTACTCCAAAGGGGAAACCGGACAGACGAGTCACCGAGCCGCAGCACCCGCATTGATGGGTCGAGGGACCAGCACCCGACGGAGAGCACGAAGTCCTCAGCATGGGGCAGAACTAGGCCCGAAAAATCATGATTGTCTTGGCCTGCACTGTCCTGTGCGTGTTGTCCCTGTGAATCGCAGCGATAAATGGCGGTCTTTTCACAGCGCTAAATGACCCTCTCAATGGCAGAACCCGCAGTGCACGTGAAGTCAAACCAAGGCGTAGTCCTGCACCCGTTAGTCTATTCAGAAGAGCACCAAGCGGGTGCCGGCTGTCATTGAGGATGTATGAACGACCAGAATTCCTTTGGAGCGATGCTTGCCATTATTTCCGCCGTTCGTGACGCTCGCACCCGTCCTCCCGTGGTTGCGACCGTGGAGACCACCGACAGCGGAGGCCGTCGAAGTGTGGCAAAGGCGCACATGAATTTCAACGACCGGATCTGGTCCCTCACTGACGAAAATGGAGCGTCCGAATTTCACCCGGAGAGCGGGTGGACCATCAGCGGCGAAAGTGTGCCCAGAGAGCGTGATGACTGGATACCACCGGGAATGCGCCTGTTTTTCCCCCTATCCCTCCCCATTTGGGGTGGGCAGATGGACAACTGGAGGGTCACCGACGCAGAAGTGTCCGGAGAAGATGTGCATTTGAGCTTCCAACACAAAGACGATGCGGCACTTTTCGGCCAGGCAACCATCGACCTCCAGTGGGGGATTGCGACGGAGTTCAGGGTGCCATGGGAGCGGATGACGCTTCAGGACGTCAAGAGTTCCTGGGAATAGCTCCACAAAAAAGGTTTGCCTGGCGGTGGCAGCGCCGGCGGAATGAAGGGCTGGTGCAAAGGCTAGGGGTAGTCCATTTCCTTCGGGACCTCAACCGGGCCAGTTTCCTTGGTCTACTCCAAAGGGGAAGCCGGAGAGGTCGGATCACCATGCCGCAGCACCCGTCGGGTAGGTCCAGGACGCAGCGATCGGACGAAGAACACCAAGTCCTCAGCGGCCATCAGACAACATTGCTCTAAGTTCTTCTGCGCGGGACGCGAGGGCCTGACGCTGGTCTCGGGTGAATCTTCTCGCCTGCAGGTCGAGGACCGCCCGGCCGCCCAACTCGCCCACATCCAACAGCTCACCCACCCGGCGGACTGCTTCGGCGCTGTCCTCTGAATCCTCAATCATCTGGAAGACCTCGTCACGCCGATCCATGGCCTGCACCAGGGCAGCGAGAATCATCAATTCTTGCCGTATCTGCCGCTCATCCTCATCCATGCGCCGATTCTTGCACGACGCAACAAGCAACATGCGCCTATCAGACCTGCGGCAAGTTACCCGTCTTCTCCGGCTTCTGCTGCTCGGAAGACGGCGAATCCAAGGCCAAGTAACGCATCACCAAGGCGGCTGAAATGAGGCCCGCCGAGAACGGCAGGCAACCCTGCGCCGCTAATACGTAGACGTGCGTCACGGCGAAGAAGAAGCCGTTGGAACCGTTGAACGTATACGTGCCAATGGTCTGCATGAACATGTTTGAGAACAACATGATCAACAGACCCACTACACCAACGATGACTCCTGCCCACAAAGTGCGCTGGTACAACATGAACTTCGCGTTTCTACTCATCTCATTTCCCCCAAAACAAGAGCGGCTCGCGGCCGCGAATACTTCACCTAAGCACGTCATGCCTCCGCCAACAACCCTTCACGGCACAGGTCGCGGGGGCTAGTCCATGGTTCCCGTCGGGAACCTTGAATGACCCGCGTACTCCACAGTCGGGTCATCGTCGGCTGCCTCTCTAAAGCTTCACCAAACCGCCGACTGCAAAACCCGTTTATTATCTAGGCCGGCCCGTCGGGAAATCATTCCTCACCCGGGCCAAGAACTGACGGCAGGTTGTAGTCTGAGCATCACCAGCTAGCTGTTACCCGAGGAGCGCACCATGCCAATGGCCCTGCCGAACCCTGGAGGCGGTGACCCTACTTGGGTTTTCATAGTCACCGGCATCGTCTTCGTAATCCTCGTGGCAGCTGGAGCGATCATGTGGAGGCGGCGCGGCAAATAATGGGTCAAGCGACTGGTAGTGGCATCGTCTTCATCGCCCGGTAAAAAGCGAGTATGCGATCATCGCTAGGCCAACGCCGGCCATTAATAGACCCGACACACCGAAACGTGACGGTGTCCCTACTTCTGTGGCCAGGACACCAGGCTTATCTAGTTTGGCGTTCCATTTCTTGTTCCAGCTAGCGATTCTTTCTTTTTGCCAGAATGCCAGTAGGCCAAGCACGATGGCGATCACGCCAATAACCCATGCGGGAAACATGTACTAGCATCCTCATATCTCGTCGGTAATAGCAATGCATCGGTCTATGTCATCTCACTGCCTTGGTACCAAGTCCGCTGAGGGTGACTGGCGATCGAGCAAACTTGTGCACCGACGGACAGCTGCGCCGTCACATAGTCCCGTGAGAGTTGTCCCGTAAAGAACTTTTTAAACGTCCCGTAAGCCGGTCGGTCAGTGGGTCCTGCCAGCACACTCAAAGCCTTCGGCCGCGTGCAAGAGTCCTTGCGTCCCGTATAGCCAGTCCGTCTTAGTGTCCCGCAGAGACGCCCCAACTAACGCTGTACTGTCTCGAAACGCTTGGGATTCGAGGCGTCTCGCCTTTAGGTTGACCCCAGCATCCGGCGTTCGCGGCATCCCTGAGTTCGGTATATAGCGAGCATTCTCATAACTATGTGTCGCAAGCTATCGACGAAATCTGCGTGTTCGCCGTTAGTTATGAGACAGCCGACCGCGGTTCGAAACGCTCATGTCTTGACGACAAAAAACTCAACGCCGGACCCATGATTGAGCGAGTGGCGCGGCGGCTATGGACACTGAGACTGCTTCCATTGTGGAGGGGACGCTGAAACAGCGGTGAGGCCAAAGTGCGTGAATGGCCGTTGGTATTTGCCAGGAGATCTGCTCTTAAATGACAGTCTGCGAAGTGGCGGGATTGATCCTCCACTCGGCTCGTGCTGGCGCTGCCAGTGAAGTGTAAAAAAAGGTCAAGTGCCTTGGAACAAGTCGGGTTTCGAAGGTTCACAATCCCGCTGGGACAGCGGGGCCAACCTCCTGGAACGGGTCAACTAGCGTGGAATCTCACAGTCGTCCAGCTAAGGGACGCAAGAAGCCACCAACGGTGGAGGCGGCGTTCCCCGAGCTGAGGGATTTTGCCTGGAATCTGGTCTAAGGCTTCATCCGGCCGTGATCTTTATTCCGGCGACGGCGCCTGTCCAGGGACCCGTTGGGTCACTCCGCATCAGGTGGACACCGACGTATCCGGCCTGCAGTTCGACGACCTGCGACAGGATCTTCGAGCAGTCGAAGGAGAGTGGGATTGCTTCGGCACCTGTTCCTGGATCCTGGGGAGGAGGATCTGGGCACTGTCGGTGCCCGCGCAGACCGGGCGGCTGCCGGGCGCCTGCTGGGTTCAACGACCTTCGACGGCGGCTCGGTGTCGTCCTCAAAGGTAACGAGCGGCATCAGCGACGATAGGCTGTCGCTATGACGCTGGGGACGCGGCGGAGCCGACACATCAGCTACTTCCGGCTGGACGCCGGGGGCGTTTCCTGGTGAACCCGTTCTTGGTTGTGCCTGTGTACACGCGCTGGACTCTTTTCGGCGGGCTAGCGACGGAGCCACAGACCGATCCTGGAGGCTGAGTGAAAGAAACGCTGCCGCAGCGCCGAATGCCGCTATGCTCCCACGCATGGGGAAAAGAATTTTGGGCAGGACCTTCGCCGTCGTCGCTGGCCTTTCGGTAGCGGCGATCTCGCTTCTAGCCGCGTGGGTAAACGGAAACATCCCGTTGCCGGCTGTTCTCGCCACTTCCTTGGTTCTCGGGGCCGCCACATTCCTGGCCGTGAGCAGGCAGGGCCCCAAGAACTCCAGCTGACGTCCGGGCCATCGCCTCTCATCTTGGGCCATTCATGCCGACGGGACCGCAATTTCTATCCGCGGACTATTCCTGTCCGTGCCGTCCAGACCAGCCGACCGCCGCGGAAATCCGATTCGCGACCGCCGGGAACAGAGTACTCGTCGGTGACGGGATAGCCGAGCCGGCCTTTCTCCCAGCCCAGGGACGCCCATTTGGTGCGGATCGCACCGCGGATGTTATGGGCGCCTGTTTTGGGTGACCAGTAGATCGAGGCTCCGCCCGAACCGGAGAAGTGGGTGTAGCGGCCCACCCGATCCGGCGTGATGTTCTCGTCGGTGGTTGGGTAGCCGAGCGGGCCTTTTTCCGAGCCCAGGGACGCCCATTTGGTGCGGATCGCACCGCGGATGTCATGGGCGCCTGTCTTGGGTGACCAGTAGATCGAGGCTCCGCCGGAACCGGAGAAGTGGGTGTACTGGCCCATGCCGTCGGACGTGGTCATCACGTCGGTGGTGGGGTAGCCGAGGGGACCTTTCTCCCAGCCCAGGGACGCCCATTTGTTTCGGACCGCACCGTGGATCTCATGGGCGCCTGTCGTGGGTGACCAGTAGATCGAGGCCCCGGCCGAACCGGAGAAGTGACTGTACCGCCCCACCGCATCCGACGTGACCTTCACGTCGGTGGTCGGGAATCCAAGCATGCCGGCGGCGCCGCCCGCGGCCTTGTAGCTGGTATAGATCGCCGCATGGACCTCGTGTGCTCCTGTGGCTGGCGACCAGCAGATCACCCCCGTGACGAAGTCCTGGCACTTTCCGTCGGCAACGGCGTACTGTCCGGTGAGGGCCCGCCCGAGGGATGACGAGGGGCGGCCGGCGCCGATCTGTTGTGCCTTGACAGCGATTGGGTCGTCGGTGCCGTTGCCGGTGAGCATAACCTTCAGCTCGCCTTGGCCATCATCCGCGGTGATCAGGTAGAAGGTGTCCTGTGTGCCGGCCTGCCCGAGCGCCGTCGGCGTGAAGGTCACGCTCTGGAAGGCGGACTCACCAGGCGGGATGGAGATGCCCTCGGAGATGGGGGTGGTCGTGGTGAAGGCACCCTGAGGCGCCTTGGCCTTGGTGATCGTCATAGGGATGTTGCCGGTGTTGAGGATGGTGAAGTCAGCCGTGGCGGATGTTCCGACCGGGACGTCCCCGAAGTCCAGCAAGGGCGGCATTTCCAGGTGTGCCGCGCCGGAAACCGCGGTTGCGGTCAGCGGCACGGTCACGGATCCGCGGTCGCTGGCGACAACCAGGGAGTTGGTCACCGGGTCCGCCGTCGTGGGACTGAAAGTCACAGACACGGGGACCGAAGCGAACGGCTGGATCTGCTGGCCCACCACAGGCAGCGTTGTGGCGTCGACGCTGAGTTCCGCATTGGCCGGCAGGGTGACGCCGGTGATCCCGACGACGGTTGCGCCGGTGTTGACGATATTGACCGTCTGCCGGTTGCTCGACAGGGTCGGCACGTCGGTGAACTGGAGCGCGGCCGGGGTGGCGCCCAGGCCGTCCCTTGTGCCGACGGCGTGGATGCCGAGGAGGACGGTCTCGCCGTCGTCCGTCGTGACGGTCAGCATCCCGTCCGCCTGCCCGGGAGCTGTGGGCGAGAAGGACACGGGGACAGTGAGGCTGCCGCCACTCGGCAGAGCCCCGGGCAGGCTGGTCGGAGTTCCGATCGCGAACGGTGCACCGGTTGTGACGGAGTTGACCGTCACGTCCCTGGTGGCGGTGATCGTGACGCTGCCGGTTTGGGTGGCACCCACTTCGGCCGTGCCCAGATCGGTGTCCGCGGCGCCCACGGCTGCAGTTGTCGGGGCGCCGAAGCCATGGACGTGGCCGTCGCGGGTGCTGACGTACACCCGGCCGTTGTCAGTGGCCACGGAGGAGAACTTGGCTGCTGTACCTATCGGGGCGCTGAACACCTGTTGGAGGGACCCTGTGCTGTCCGGCAAGGCGCGGTAGGCCCGCAGCTCCGCACTGACCCCGGTTCCTCCGGTGGAGTAAACCGCCCAGACGAGGGCGGAAGACCCGTCGGTGCCGGACGAGGTCACCGTCGGCGCGCCGGATGTGTACCCGAAGGTGCCCGCCGACGTTCCGACGGAGGCGAGCCTGATCCCGCCCGTGCTGCTCGGCACAAGCTTGAATGCGCGCAGATACCCTCTGTTCTCGACGGTGTAGAGATACCCGCCATCACTCGTCCCGAGAAACGCGGGCCGGCCCCACACCCCGTTGTAGGGTCCGGCCGTGTCGAGGACTGCATCGGTTCCGCCGGGTCCCTGCCCCATACCACCCAAATTGTCCCGGTCCAGCAGGTAGACGTTGCCGTCCTTGCCGACCTGGACCAGCAGGTGCGGGTGCTCTGCGGTGCCATATCCGTCAGGAATGGCAACTGGGGCCCCGGAACCCAGGTCGGTGTCGTTCTGGTCCAGCTTGAGGTTGTTGGCGGGGCTGAAGAAGTCGGTGGGGCTCAGGTTGCCGTCACTTCCAACCTGGACCCTGACCACCGATTCGGCCAGGGTGCCGGGAGGGAGATGGCCCGGGCCGGCCTTCGGGGAGATGCCGTTGCCGGTGGCGAACAGGATCTGCCCGGGACCGTCGGAAACCAGTCCTCCGCCGGACTGCCAGATCCCACCCTCCGCGTTGGCGTTGCCCGACTCCGTGGCCCACATCGTCGTCTGCCGTCCGCTGGTGGATACCCCGACGACGTAGCCGACGAAGGGCGTGTAGTCGCAGTGGCTGGCGAAGCCCGCGTACACCACCCCGTCCATGAGCAGCAGCCCGGGCCGCTGCATGGCCGTCATGGCGTTGAAGGGACGGGTCGGATCGTTGGTGGGGGCACCGCTGATGAGGACGGGGAACCCCGGCCGATCCGCCCCCGTCGCCTGGTCGAGGGAGTGCATGTACCAGTGCGGGAGCTGCGGGGTGGCTCCGTCGTTCGTCTTGGCCAGCAGGAAGACGCTGTTTGTTGCCGGGTCGAAGACCGGCGTGGAGGTGATTCCGATGTTGGGCGTGAGGTCACCGCAGCTCACGGTCGACGCCGGCCAGGCCGGCCCGAGGGAACGCTGCCACTTCGTCTCCCCCGTGAGGCTGTCCAGGCCGTAAACCGCGTTGTTTTCCGTCGCGGCAATCACGGTGCCGCCGACCACGAGTGGCTGGGCGTAAACCTGCCCGTCCACCGCCGTCGAAAACAGTTTGCCGAAGTTCGACGACGACACGGACGACGGTGAGAGCGTGTTCTCAGTGCTGTCCCACCCGGTCCGCAGCGTATCGCGGCCAATCGTTCCGACGTCCGCCGCAGCGATTCCGCTCAAGGACAGCCCGGCCGATGCAAGTACTGCCGACAGAATTGCACTCCACGTGCTGCGGCGTCGCAGCCGCATGGAACGCCGGGTGAACAGCCTTGCCGCCGAGGCGCGAGTCAACGCCCCAGTTCCTTGTTGATCGCGCATGTTTGAGACCTGCTTCAGACCGTGGTTGAACTAGGCGCCGTGTCCAGTGCAGCTGGGGACTGCATCGGGCCCGGTTGTCCTGAGCGGGGCCTCCCAAACCCTTCAGCTGCAGGACCATCCCACTGTCGGAGTTGAGCCCTAGGAAAAAGTCGGAGGCGGCCCGCAAGAACCTGATTCCCACCCCCAAATGAGGGGTTGGTCCGCCGCCGTAGGCTACAAAGGCGCGGCGGAGCACGAAGGCGCCGCGTCCTGGTCAAGCTCCGCTGGCTTCAACCGGCGGTTCGAGGGCCATGAGGTCGTTAGCGGGTGATTCGGAATTGGGCTGAGAGCGTCTTTGGGTCGCGGGAGTGCTTGCCGACGAGGAGTTCGAAGGCACCCGGTTCGACGATTCGGTGGCCGTTTTGGTCCACGAGCGAGCATGAGGATGCCGGGAGGGACAGCTCGACGTCGATGGACTGTCCGGGTTCGATGCGGACCTGGGTGAATGATTTCAGCTCGCGTTCTGCCCAGGTCACGCTGGTGACGATGTCCGTGATGTAGACCTGGACGGTTTCCAGGGCAGGCCGGCTTCCGCTGTTGGTGAGTGTGACAAAGGCCTGCACCGTGTCGCCGGCGGCAACGGATTCGTTGGTGATGCGAAGGCCGGAGTATTCGACGGTGGTGTAGCTGAGGCCTTCACCGAACGCGAACAGCGGGTCCTGGGAAAGGTCGGCGTAGCGGTCCCCGTGCTGGCCGCGGATCTGGTTGTAGTAGATCGGAAGTTGCCCGGCGTGGCGTGCGAACGAGATGGGCAGCCGGCCAGTCGGTTCGATCAGCCCGAGGACCAGTTCCGCTACTGCTTGGCCTCCCTTCATGCCGGGGTTGAAGGCTTCGATAATGGCTGCTGCGTCGAGGACGGACTGGGGCAGGACCGAGGGTTTTGATTGCACCAGAACGACGACGACGGGTACGCCGGTTTTGACGAGGCGGTCCACCATCTCTATTTGGCCGCCTTGGAGTTCCAGGGTCGCCGTCGATTTGGTCTCGCCGGCAAGCGCTACCGTGTCTCCGATGACAGCGACGACGTAGTCGGCGTTCCGGGCCGCCTTGACCGCTTCCGCGAGCATGGCCTCATCGGTCCCTGCCGCCAAAAACATCGGTGGCCGAGGCTGGCCGTCGGCGTACGTGGGACCCGCCGGGTCCGGCACAAGCCGCCCGACGTCGGCCCCTCTTGCGTGGGTGACCGTCCAGTCCTCCGGCACCATGGCGCGGAACCCGTCAAGGACTGTTGAGGTCAAGTGCCGCGGATGCCCTTCGGGCAGCCAGTTGATCTGCCCTGACGCCCCGGCCCAGTCGCCCAGCTGGGCGTGGGGGTCATCGGCGTTGGGGCCGATGACGGCAACTGTCCTGGGGCCGCCGGACGCGGCGGCTCTGTCCGTGCCGGATGGAGCCAAGCCGCCGTCGAGGGGCAGCGTGCCGTCATTGGTCAGCAGGACGAGCGAGCGTCGGGCCATTTCCAGGTTGACTGCGGCGTGGTCTGCGGAGCCGATGACCTTGGCCTGGTGGGCTGCGTCCGGGATCCGGGGGTTCTCGAACAGGCCAAGTTCGAATTTCAGTGTGAGGAGGCGGCGAACGGCGTCGTCGATCAGTCGCTCGTCGAGATCACCGCGGTTTACGGCCTCCTGCGCTCCTTCGAAGAACTGCGGGGTCGTCATGACGAGGTCGTTGCCGGCCTCCACCGCGACGGTCGCGGCCTGGACGTCGTCCTCGCAGACCTTCTGTTCCCACACCATTCGGCCAACGTTGTCCCAGTCGGTGACCAGGGTGCCGGTGAAGCCCCATTCCCGCTTAAGAACGTCGTTGAGGAGCCACTTGTTGGCCGTCACCGGGATACCGTCGATGGCCTGGTAGCCGAGCATGAAGGTGCGGCATCCCGCTTCCACTGCATCCTGGAACGGCGGCAGGAACCACGACCGCAGTTTCCGGCGGCTGATGTCGGCTTCGCTGGCGTCCCGCCCGCCTTGGGTTTCGGAGTAGCCGGCGAAGTGCTTCGCGGTGGCGAGGATGGCAGTGGTGTCTGTGAGCCCGTTTCCTTGGTAGCCCCGGATCATGGCTTTGCCCAGGGCACCGATCAGGTGAGGGTCTTCACCGAAGGTCTCGTTGACCCGGCCCCAGCGCAGGTCCCGGCTGATGCAGAGTACAGGGGAGAAGGTCCAGTGCAGCCCCGTGGAAGCGACTTCGACGGCGGTGGCGCGGGCTCCCTTTTCCACCAGGGCAGGGTCCCAGGTGCTTGCCATGCCCAGTTGCGTCGGGAAGATGGTGGCGCCGGGCCAGAAGGAGTGCCCGTGAATGCAGTCGTCGGCCATGAGCAGGGGGATCTGCAAACGGGTGGTCAGCACGAGTTTGCGTGCCTCAATGATGCGTTCCGGGGAGGCGTGAAGTAGCGATCCGGCCAGTTTTCCGAGCACCAGGTTTTCAAGGTTGCCGCGGGCGTCGAGCTGCAGCATTTGACCCACCTTTTCCTCCAGGGTCATCCTGCCAAGCAGGTCCTCTACCCGTTCCGGGATCGGGACTGCGGGGTTGGTGTAGGGGGCGGTGCGGAGGCCGCTCTGCGGAGTGTTCACGGGAGTCTCATTTCTTGGTTGCTGAGCTGCAGTGCGTCAGAGGGTGAAAGTCAGGGTGCGTCGGTCGTCGGTGACGTGCTCGGAGATTGCTGAAGTAGCGGCCGGAAGCTTCACGCCGAGCCCAGCCGGCACCCATACCGTGACGTTCTTGCCGGAGGGCGTGCGTTTCCAGGCCACACCGACAGGCCCATGGGGCGTGGGAACACTGCCTTCTGCCCAGTCCAGCTCGCTCGGAGCCGGGTCGATGGCGACGCTTGTGAAGCCGGGCGCTGCCGGTGATACGCCGAGGATGTAGCGGGGGAAATGCTGGAGCGGGACGCTGCCCCAGGCGTGGCAGTCGCTGCGCAGACTGACCGTGTCCTCTGCCCAGGTGGTGAGGTTCTGCGCCAGCATGTCCTCCCAGGGAGTCCAGTCGATGGTTTCGTGGGCGTGGGCGTTCCGGAGGGCATCGAAGAGATCGAGCGCCGTGGCATAGGAACAGGGAGCGAGTTGCCTGTCGGCTACAGCGCGTCGGAGAAGATCGGTGGCCGCGCCGCCTTGGACGACACCGGAAAGTACGGCCCACATCTGGGCGTGGACGCTCTGAGGAGTCCCACGGTCGCTGTCCCTGTAGAAACCGGAGTCTCCGTCCCAGGCCGCGCCTCTCCTTACGGTTTCGGTGAGGGCATCGGCGCGGGAGGTGTATTCCTGGGCCAGTCCGTCGCGGCCGCAGAAATCGGCGATGGAGGCAGCGGCCCGTAAAGCCGACACATACATGAACGTGGCTATGGTGTTGGCCCGGCGGGGTCCCAGATCGGGGACACCGCGGCTGGCCCGCCAGGCTTCGGTCCAGTCAACGAAGTTCCACAGGATCCCGTCGCCTTCTGCGGAAATGACGAAGCCGTCCGGGGCGAGCCGGTCGGCAAAGTAGCCCAGGACCGCGTCGATTCTGCCGATGAACCGCTCGGCGAACGAGCGGTCGCCGACGTAGTCGACGTGCTCTGCGATCATTCTGATCCAGTAGAGCGAGAAGCCGGGGATGAACTGCGGTTCCACGCTCGGGGACCGGCTCTCGGTCAGCCCTGTCGGGTTACCTGAGGCGGCGAAGTCCTCGATGGCGCGCCTGATGAGGCGGTCATCAGCCGACAGGTGCAGCGAGAACAGGGCCTGTGACCGGGTGTCCATGGCGTACTGCAGCTGTTCATAGAAAGGGCAGTCCTCGAACGTTTCGTGCATGCAGTTCAGCAGGGTTCGCACGCTGACGTCCCATAGCTGGCGGTGCACGTCCGAGGACGATGAGAACGTGCCGGTGATGTCCAGAGGGTAATGCGTGAGGGTGAGTTCCACGGACTGCAGCCGGAGCGGGGAGTCCGCCGTAGTGATGCGGAGCCGCACGTACCGGAAGGTCCTGAACCAGAAGGGCGAGAAGACTTCGGCGACCTCCGGGGTGCCGGTCCCCGAGACGAGGTACTGGTCCGGGTCCCCGTAGAGGTCGCCGGTGACGTGGTCGGTGCGGTCTGCTTTGCGCCGGAGCCAGGGTATGTCGGTTGGGGGTTGTTCGTAGCATTCGGCGGCCGTTAATTGCAGACGGGCTCCTTTCCCCGCTTCCATGGCGACGGCCAGGAACGCGGTCATCAGAAAGCCTGCATCGAGATCAACACTGATGTCTGAGCGGGGCGGGATATCGATGGTCCCGCCGCCGAGCAGCCGGGACCAGTCAATTCCCGGGTCCGTTGTCTTGGGGACGCCGATGAGTGGCATGGGGGCAAGGGTCAGCTGGGGGATGGGCCTGGGTGCGAGGGGTGGCCTGGGGGTTGCCCTGAAGGGCTCCTGGTTATCCAGCGAGGGGACCTGCCAGGCAGCGTCATCGAAGCTGCTGGTGAGCCAGTCGTGCTCGCTGGCTGCCCCGTCCATGGTTTCCTGGATGCCGAGGAAAAGGGTATTGCGGCCCTGATGGAACTGGCGGCCCTTGACCACACAGCATCTCCAGGCCGCCGGCGCGGAGAGGTCGGTTTCGCCGACGGTTCCCCTGACCAGCAGGCCGGGCCTGCCGGTGCGTTGGACGGATGCGTTTCCGAGGGAGGTTGTTGTGTAGGTCAGCACGTCGATCCCGATGATGTTCTCGCCAGGGACCAGGAGAGCTGCGACGTCGACGGTGTCGGCGAACCAGGTTCGGCCGGAGGGTTTGGCGGGACCGGCGGCAACAAACGCGCCATTGACGTGAAGCTTGTAGCGTGAATCCGCGCTGATGTGAACCCAGATCGGGGCGGGGGCGGGGAATTCGATGGTGACCCGTGCACGGAACCGCATGGTTGAGGCGACGCTGTCGGGGGAAGCCGCGTGGGTGTCTGCTGGCAGTTCGAACCATGGACCGCCAAGATCCTGCTTCGTGACGACTTTCTCTGTTTGAACCACTGGGAAGCTTTTCATTTCTTATCGACGTGTCGTGGGGGGTGGCGTTTAGCCTGCGCCAGGGCGTGGAGAGGGGCGGCCATGGATAATGACCGCCCCTGACCTGGTCCTACTTCAGTGCGCCGGTAAAGGCGTCCTGCATTGCGGTCAGGACATCTGCCGGGGTCTTGGTGCCGCCGAGCATTTCCTGGATACCGGTCAGGTGCAGGTTCTGCACCTGCGGTGAGGGCCAGTCAACGTCCGGGAACGGAACTGTCTTGTTGTCCTTGACGAACGGCACTTCGAGCTTGTTGATGTCGTTGGCTTCAACCACGCCGGTGGGTGCGACACCGAACTTGTCGGCGTTCATGGCGCTGCCGTCCTTGCTGGCCAGGAAGGCAACGAACTTCTTGGCACCGTCTGCGTTCCTGGCCTTGGCGTTGACGCCCCAGCCCACGCCGAGTCCGAAGCCAAGCCGGGTGTCGGAGGCGTTGTCCGTCGCCGGCAGCGGGGCCAGCGTGACTTTCAGCGCAGGGTTCGCCTTGGTCATGGAGTTGGCCATGGTGGAGAGCTGGATGGCGCCGAGGGCGCGGCCGTCTGCGACCATGGCTGTCTGGTTGTCCACGGAGGTTCCCAGGGCGTCCTTGTTGAAGCAGCCGTTGTCGAACATCTCCTTGTACTTGGTCATCGCGTCCTTCCAGCCGCTGTCCTGGAAGGTGACTTCCTTGTTCAGCTGCTTCTGGTTGAAGTCCGGGGTTTTGGAGTACACGTCGGTGGGGACCAGAGCGTAGGTGACCAGCTGGGTAACCCACTGGGTCTGGGCGCCCAGGGCGTAGGCGACCCTGCCGGCCTTTTGCGCGTCGGCGCAGAAAGTGAGGACTTCCGGGTAGGTGGTGGGGATCTTCAGGCCTGCGTCCTGAAGTGCTTTGGAGTTGTAGACACCGCCCAGGGTGTTGGCGGTGGCCACGTCCGTGAACATGTACCGCTTGCCCTCGTAGCTGGTCGGGGATGTGGTGGACTCGGGCTGGGAGGAGGCCCAGCTTTCACCGGAGAGGTCGGCGAGGTAGCCGTTCTTGGCCAGGGTACGCACGGCGGTGGCGTTTCCGCTGCCGGGGAAGACATTCAGGACGTCCGTGGCGGTTCCCGCCGAGAGGCGGGTGCCCATCTGCTGGTTGTAGCTGTCCGTGGGGATGATTGTGTACTCGACTGTCTGGTCCGGGTTGAGCTCGTGGAACTTGTCGGCGATGGCCTTCCACTTCTCATCGGAGCCGGAGAGCCGGGCCACCGTGACGGTGCCGTTCGAGCTGGCTGCCGGGGCGTTCGAGGAACACCCTGTGAGGGTGATGCCGACGGCGGCTATCGCGCCGATGGCGGTGAGGACTTTCTTGTGACGCATGGTTCTCCCTTGAAGTGCATGGGTTTGGGGGTTTGAGGGGTGGGTGGTGCTGGTTGGGCGGCGACGTTGCGTTCGTAGTTCGCTCAACCCTTCAGGCCTCCGGCGAAGCCCTTGATGATGCTTCGCTGCAGGAGGAAGTAGAAGATCAGGAGGGGGATGATGCCGATGATGAGGGCCGCGAAAATCGTGCCCCACTGGTTCACGTACTGCCCGGTGAAGGAGTAGATCGCGATCGGGATCGTGTTGGTTCCGCTGCCCGAGAGGTAGAGCAGCGGGGTGAAGAAGTCGTTCCAGACGTGGATGGTGTTCAGGATGACGACGGTGCCGGTGATGGGCCGCATCAGCGGGAAGACGACCTGCCAGAAGATCCGGAGCGGGCTTCCGCCATCGAGCGTGGCGGCCTCTTCGAAGTCCAGGGGCAGGGACCGCAGGAACTGTACATAGAGGAAGATCGAGAAGGGCATCTGTGCGCCGACGTAGATGATGACCAGGCCCCAGATCGATCCGATCAGGTGGAGGTCGCGGAAGGTGGTGTAGAGCGGGATCAATGCCAGCAGGCTGGGGATCAGCAGGCCGCCGAGGAAGAACGCGAAGGTCAGCTTGGACCAGGACCGGGTGATGCGGGCCAGCGGGTAGGCCGCGGAGGCGCTGATCACGACAATCAGGAACACGGACACCACGGTGATGATGATGTTGTTGACCATCGCCGGGCCCAGGCCACCACTCACCCACGCGGTGACGAAGTTGTCGAAGGACGGGGTCTCCACCGGCGCCAGGGACGTCGTGACGCCCCCTGCTTTGAGGGCGGTGTTCAGCAGTACATAGACGGGGGCTGCGAACAGCAGCCCGACGAGGACCATGACGGCCTCGAGGACGCCCGTCTTGAGGGTGTAGCGCTTCATTTGTTTTCTCCTCGGCGGAGCAGGGTGAACTGGATGATGGAGGCGATCGCGACGAACGCGGTCAGCACGAGGGTCAGGGCGGTGCTGTAGCCGAACAGTTGGAACTGGAAGGCGTCCTTGTAAGCGATGGTGCTCAGGCTTTCCGTGGCGCTTCCCGGCCCGCCCTGGGTCATGATCAGCACCTGGTCGAAGAGCTTCAGGCCGCCAATGAGGGACAGCATCAGGTTGATGGTCATGGACGGTGCCAACAGCGGCCGGGTGATGTTCCAGAAGGTCTTGAACGAGCCGGCCCCGTCGAGGCCGGCTGCCTCATAGATGTCCTCCGGAATGCTCTGCAGGCCCGCCAGGAAGATCACCATGGAGTAACCGGCGAACTGCCACACCACCACGGAGATAATCGCGGGCAAAGCCAAGTGGGCGTTTCCGAGCCAGTCCTGGGCCAGGAAATCCAGGCCGATGGCACGAAGGGCGATGTTGAGCGCCCCCTGAGGTGCAAGGATGTACTGCCACAGGTTCGCGACGACCAGAGGCGTCACCACTGCCGGGGCGAAGAACAGGACGCGGAGCCAGTTGCGGGAACGGATAGCCGAGTTCACGCCCAAGGCCAGAAGCAGTCCGATGAAGTTCTGAACCACCGTGACTCCGACGGCATAGAGAGCGGTATTCAGGATGGACGCGCCAGCGGCAGAGTCCCTGAACACGCGGAAGAAGTTGTCCAACCCGACGAAGTCGAAGCGCGGCGACAGCCCGTCCCAGTCCGTGAGGGAGTAAAACGCTCCGCGCCAGCTTGGGATCACAACAATCAGCGTGAAGAGTGCCAGTGCAGGCACAAGGAACCACCACGGTGCCCTGGTGCCGGCGCCAACCTTGCGTCTGCGGGTCCGGGCCGGCCCGGGCCTTGGTGTCGTGGAACGTCCAGACACCCCTGCGCGGGGTTCTGCGAGTTCACGTTGCGTCATCGCATTTCCATTCTCTTCGTCGAGGACGTCTCCGCGTCTGCGGAGGTGAAACCCCACGGATCTGAATCGTTTCAGAGCAACTGCTCGAGCCAGCCTTCGACTCGACGCGCTTGTGGGGTGTCCAGTTCTATAATTCTTAGTAATACGTTCTACGGAAAACTCGGCAGAAAGGCCCTAAATCCGTGTAGTACGTTATACACTTTCTATAGCGTAGATCACAACATGCTGATCTGCCAAGAGGCCTCGGCCGCAGATGCGGTATGAAGGAGTAGTCCAGATGAAGGCAGCCTAAGGGGGCGCTATGAGTAAGGGCTCCGTCAGCAAACGGCCCACAATTGTGGATGTTGCTGCCCATGCAGGCGTATCCACGGCGGCGGCATCAAAGGTACTTCGAAACGCGTATGGCGTCAGTCCCGAGATGAAGGCCAAGGTTCAAGCCTCCATGAAAGCCCTCGGCTATCGGCCGTTGGCTTCCGCGCGGGGGATGCGTGGACGAACCCACACGGTGGCTGTGGTTGTCGCAGACCTGCACAACGAATTCTCATCGCTGCTGGTTGAAGGCATCCGCAGAGAGTGTGAACGGCAGAAATACCGGCTCCTGGTGGCACCCGCCGGATCCGGCAAAGCTGCCCAGGACAGGATGGTCGAAGACCTGATCGACCGCGGAATGGACGGAATAGTACTGATCTCCCCGCTCGGGACAGATGCAGAACTTGAGACGATGGCGAAAAGCATCCCCAGCGTGGTGCTGGGCCGGCACGGAGCGAGCCCGGAATTTGATTCCGTCGCCGCCGACGATTTTGGCGGCGCCAACCTGGTTGTGGACTATCTCGTGTCGCTTGGACATCGGCAGATTACGTACATCAACCACACAACTGAGGGAACCAACGACGCCCGGCTCCCCGAGGAAGTTCGCGTTCGCGGATATGTCGACGCCATGATCCGCCACGGGCTCGGCGACGCGATTGACATCATTCAATCGCAGTGGAGCCAAGAAGGCGGCGAAGAGTCCGGACGGGCCATCCTGTCCCGGACCACAAAGCCCACGGCCGTGTTCGCCGGCTGCGACGTCGCAGCTTTTGGCGTCCTGACAGCACTATGGGAAGCGGGCATCCGTGTTCCGGATGAAGTGTCCGTGGCTGGATTCGACAACATCTTCACGACATCTCTCGCGCCCATTTCAATCACTACCGTGGATCAATCAGGCCTCGACATGGGCGCCACAGCAGGACGCCTCCTTCTGGAGCGCATAAGTGGCCGAACCGAGGCCGTGAATAGTGTGGTGCGACCAAGTCTGGTGACTAGAAAGACAACGGCAGCACCCGCGCCATACCCCGTCGACGTCGCACCAAGGCAATAGACCGCTTGGCCCAATTGGAGGGGTGGGCCCGAACCGCCACGTCAATGCATTCCGGGCACGTTGGAGGTCAGGAAGGCTTTGATCTTGCTGGCCATGGCGGGCGCCTGGGTCCAGTGCAGGTAATGTCCGCCGGGAAGCATCACTGTTTCGTGGTGCCGGACGTTTTGCAGCCGGTTCTCGTGCAGCCCCGGGGCCGGAGGGGTCTCCTTCGCGGAGGCGAGGAAAGTCAGCACTGGAAGGTCGTCCGGGTAGCGCAGTGCCTGCACCTTACGGGCGTTGTCAGCGATCCTGTTGGTCTCGTCGAGGACGGAGGGGTTGCCGAAATTCCAGTTGGCCATCTTGAGCATTTGATCCCGTTCACCGGCGGTGTAGGCGGTGCCGTCCGGCTCCACGAGGCCGGGTGCTAGTGTGATGGCCCAGCGGAGCAGGCCGCTTGCAGCGATCAGGCCTTCCCAGTTGATGCCGCCGGCGGGGACTCCTGTCTGGTCTGCGTGGATAGTCGTGGCGGCGGGCACTGTGGGGTCGATGCCGATAACGGCCGAAACGTCGCCGCGGTACCGGTTGGCGTAGGCGAGCGTGTAGAAACCGGCGATGGAATGGCCGCCGAGGACGTAGGGTCCGGGCACGTGCGCTTTTGCCAGCGCCTCATGCAGTTCGGAGGTGATGTTCTCGACAGTGCGCTCCGCCGGCGGCTGCTCGCTGTATCCGTAGCCGAATCCTTCCACGACGACGACGTCGTAGTCCCCGAGTGCCCGGACGAGCGGTGCGAAGTCCAGCCCTGGAGCCGGCGTCCCGAGGCCGCTGAGCAGCACAATGGACTGTCCTGTCCTGCCGTTCGCTGGTGTGCGGACCACGTTGAGGGCGCCGTGGCTTGTCTGCACCCTTTGCCCGTACGGAGCGGTTGCGGCCCGCTCCGCCTGATTCATGGCGAGGTTGGCGACTGTGGAGGTGAGGAGGAGGCCCGCCACGATGCCAGCGGTGATGCCCGCGGTGCGAAGCCGGCGATGCCTGCCCTTGGCGGGCCGGGAAGAAGCCTGTAGGGGAGTCGGCTGAAAGTTGATCATGGGTTAAGACTGGCAACCCGCGGCAGCGAGGGGGAGTGGTAAAAATTGCCAGGATGAAAAGGATCCTGCAAACAGGGGATCCGGACACTGGCTGCGTGGGTACAGTGGCATCATGCACCGTGTCGTTGCCTTGGCGTTGCCGGACGTGGTCGCCTTTGACCTTGCGATTCCAGCGCAGGTCTTCGGCCATGAGGACGAGCGGAAGCTGTACTCGTTCGGGGTCTGCGCCGCCGAACGCGGCCTGGTCCCCACCACAACCGGGTTTGCCATCCACGCCGTGGAGGGGCTCGACGCCCTTCTGTCAGCTGACACCATCGTTGTGCCCGGGTTCAGCCCGCTGAAGGACCCTCCGGCCAACGTCTGCGAAGCCCTCCGTGCGGCGGCGGGGAACGGAGCCCGGGTGGTGTCCGTCTGCACAGGGGCTTTCGCGTTGGCGGCCGCCGGCCTCCTGGACGGGAAACGCGCCACGACCCATTGGCGAAACGCCCAGCACCTGCAAACCCTGCACCCGGCAGTCGCCGTCGACGCCGGGGTGCTGTACATCGACGAAGGCGGCGTCAGCACCAGCGCCGGTGTCGCGGCAGGAATCGACCTGTGCCTGCATCTGGTCCGCAAAGACCACGGCACCGAGGCAGCAAACCGCATCGCCCGCCGAATGGTGGTAGCCCCCCACCGCGAAGGCGGCCAGGCGCAGTTCATTGAACGGCCCGTTGCTGCGCCGCTGACCCACTTTGCCGACACCTGCGCCTGGGCCAGACAGCATCTGGCTGAGCCGCTGACGGTGGTCGACTTGGCCGGGCACGCAGGCTGGGCGCCCAGCAGCTTCGCACGGAAATTCCTCGCGGAGGCCGGAACAACACCGTTGCGCTGGCTGACCAGCCAGCGAATTGCCGAGGCGTGCCGTCTGCTCGAAACGACCGACCTGACCGTGCAGGCAGTCGCTGCCAGGACCGGGCTGGGAACGGCAGCCAACTTCCGGCTCCACTTCATGCGCGAACTCAACACCACACCCTCCAGCTACCGCCGCCTCTACCAGGGGCGGAACCGCAGCCTGACGCGGGAAGCCGAGTGGCCAGGAGCACGCCTCTGAATGCAGCGCGCCTGGTGGCACGCCTCGCAAATGGTAAGTACCGTCGTCGTAAGTACCAACGCGCAATCAGTCAGGGGCAGCATGAGCAAGAACGGCAGGAACCGGAATAAGCGCAAGGGTCCCGCCCATGCGGGAAGTTCAGCCGCACGCGGCTCTTCGCCCGCTTCGCTGAGCTCATTCCGCGCCGGGCGGGCCGTCGACTCGCTCGCGCCGGCATTTGTCCGGTGGTTCGACGACGGTGCTCCCGGCGCTGCTGCCACCGCCCTCGATTGCCTGGCAGCCATAGAAAGCGTCATGGGCCGGTACATGGACCGCGTGGCCGCTGCTGACCTGACAAGCCTTGATCCCGTGGTCCTGGCCGAAGCTCTTGCTGACGATCTCGCCTCCACGGCCGGAGACGAAGACGACGACCGTGGTGAGTTTGTTGTCGCTGCTGTGCACGGGTTCGTAGACTTTCTGGCGGACACTGACCGGTGGTCAGGTTCAGCCGAACAGCTCGCCGACGTCGTTGAGCTTCTCAACTCACTTCTGGGGGAGACGGATAGCTGGGCCCTGGTTGAGGTGCCCGTCATTTCCGACGACGACGCCCTGGAGGTCTTCTCGGAGCTCCCGCTCATCCGGCGGACCACGGAACTGCTTCAGTGGATCGGCGACGCAAAGCCGGTGACCGGAACCGGGGCACTCAGGACGAAGGACATCGAAGCGGCGGCGGCTTACTTCGGGCTGACAGTCAGGGGCGGCGCCAAGCAGGCCGGAGCCCTGCAGGACGGGAACGGCGGTTCGGAAAAGGCCGTGCCGACAGTCCGCAGCATGTATGACGTGCCGCTCCTGTCGCAGGTGTGGGAGGCGCTGGCCCGCACTGAACTGATCGAGATCGGGCCAACGAAGGCGGAGCCGTCGCCTGCTTCCGCCGTCTTCCAGGCCGGCAGCACGCAGGACAGGCTGGAAGAACTGGTGTTCTTCGTCGAACAGTTCCTCTCGGCCTCCGTGCTTGGCTACGACCCTGAACAGCCCTGGGAAGTCCTCGTTGCCGCAACGGTGGCCTCGATCCTTCTGGCGGCGGCCTCGGAGGAACCTCCGCGGACGGACACCATCCTAGACCCGCGGACAGGTGCGTCGGCAGAGGAAATCAGCACGGTCGAGTCGCTGAAGGCCGCGGCCATGACCCAACTCAAGGGGCTTGCCGAGCAGGGGATCCTGACCATAGACACCCATTTCCGGGTACCTCCTGCCCTGGTCCGGTGCATAGCTACCACCTATGAGGACGCAACGGTCCTGGAGGATCTGGGACTGCTGGACCTGCCGGACTTCGATCTGGATTCCGAGGATGCCTAGCACCTGGAATTGAGGCCCTGCGCTCCGGAAGGCCAACGACGCCGCCACAAGGAAGGCTCGCGGGGACTGAGCCTACGCTTCTTTGGGGCGGAAGTAGGAGGATCCCGATGGCGTCCGCTCCAGCACGCCGAAATCGATCAGGTAGCGGCGCAGCAGCACCACATCGTCGGTGTAGCTGAGGAGCCGTTCATTGACCCTTCGCTCGGTGAGCTCCTCGCCCGGCTCGAAGGCATCGCCGGCAATCCAGGCCAGGAGTTCCCGCCGTTCCGCCTGGTTTGCCGGATACCGGTCGATCCGGCCCAGACGCATGAACCGGGCCACTCCAGTCTGCGGCTGGCGTTTGGGCTGTTGCGTAAGAAGGTCGCGGAAGATCGACTCGGATGCCTCCAATTCATTGCCCGCGGTCCGCTCGACCAGGCCTGCGTCGAGCAGGGCGGCGATGGCCCGGTCGCGCCGTTGGCCCGCCAGCCGAAAAGACACGTCTTCGGGCGTTGCCCCCAGCACTATCTGTGCGTAGGCGGTCCGCGCGTCGTGGTTGGCGAGGGCAGCCATCACCCGCCGCCAGTGCGGCCCGCTCTGCCTGGTCTCCCTATTCACCGCGATTCCCCTCTGCTCTGGGCCTGCCGGACCCGTGCCGGTTAGCGTTGGCCGGTACACCACGCAAAATCGTAGTCTTGGGCAGTTCAGGCCGGTAGGCGTACTCGCCGTGGAACCAATGTGGCGCGGCCGGTGTGGCGCGCCGAAAGCATCTGGCGCCAGCCGGCGTCGTGATGTGAAATGGTCCCGGGGACAACCGTGAGTGAGCGGGCCCGAAACGGCAGAGAACAACCTGGGCTATTGCGCTGGCCGTGTTGGGCGCATGGCTTCCGAAGTCATACCAATGGTCCAGGTGGCCCGCTCGCGCGCAGGTTCCTCCGCCGCCGCCCGGCGGGAGGCATACTTAGGGTGACCCGCCGCAGCGACAGAGGAATCTCATTATGCCGAAGCAGACAGTACCGAATGTCACCCTGAACAACGGCGTACAAATCCCGCAACTGGGCTTCGGCGTTTTCCAGGTGCCGCCGGAAGAGACCCAGCGCATCGTGGAGGACGCCCTGGAAGCCGGCTACCGCCACATCGACACCGCGGCGGCATACGGCAACGAGGCCGCCGTTGGCGCCGCGATCGCTGCCTCGGGAATCCCCCGTGCGGACATCTTCCTCACCACCAAGCTGCGCAACGGCGAGCAGGGCACGGCCCGGGAAGCCTTCGGGCACAGCCGCCGTGAATTGGGCGTCGACTACGTTGACCTGTACCTGATCCACTGGCCGGTGCCATCCCGAAACCTTTTTGCCGAGGCATGGAAAGCAATGGAGGAGCTGCACGCAGGCGGCGAGATCCGCGCGATCGGCGTGTCAAACTTCCTGGCAAACCATCTGGACACGCTCCTCCAGTCGGCGGACGTGGTTCCGGCGGTCAACCAGTTTGAGCTGCACCCCACGTTCCAACAACCTGAACTGGCGGCGAAGAGCCGCTCCCTGGGCATTGCCGTGGAGGCGTACAGCCCCCTGGGCCAGGGTGCTGACCTGGACGCTGCGGCGGTCACATCCGTAGCCGACGGGCACGGCGTCCCCCCGGCCCAGGTTGTGCTGGCCTGGCACCTTGCCCAGAGCACCATCGTCATTCCCAAGTCGGCAAACAGCGGCCGGATGCGGGACAACCTGGCGGCCGTCGACGTCGTCCTGACGCCTGAAGAGATTGGCGGGATCACCGCCCTCGAAGCCGGTGCCCGCATCGGTTCCGATCCAGCCGTTGCCGCCCACAGCCAAATGTAAAGGGGACCTGATGAAATCCAACGAAGTCTTTCTGGACGCCTTTGGCCGCATCCGCGAAATCGTGGAGTCCACGCTCGAGGGGCTTGACGACGAAACTCTGACCCGCCGTCCCGCCGGCAACGGCAACTCCATCGCCTGGCTGGTCTGGCACCTCAGCCGGGTGGAGGACGCGCAGGTTGCCTCCGCGGCCGGGCTGCAGCAGGTGTGGACTTCGCAGGGCTTCGCCGGGCGTTTCCACCTGCCGCTTTCCGAACGGGACACCGGCTACGGCCACTCCTCAGACAAGGTCGACGCCGTTCGGGCGCCGCGGGAGCTGCTCGCTGAGTACTACGGGGCGGTCCACCGGCAGACAGCGGAGGTGCTGGGCGGACTCGGCGACGACGACCTTGACCGGGTCGTGGATACCCGATGGGACCCGCCGGTCACCTTCGGCGTCCGGCTGGTCAGCACGATTGCCGACTGCCTTCAGCACGCGGGGCAGGCCGCCTACGCCAAGGGCCTGAAAGGCGGCACTTAACCCTGGCCGTCCGGGTGCACCCGGTTCCCTTGCCCGGCAGTGGGGTTCAGAGGAGGATAAGCGGCAAAAACTCCAGGAGGCCGTGATGACCCAGCTTGGCAAGTTTGAGAAGTACCTGATCGAGGAATTTTTCGACGACTACCGTGCCGGGGCCATGAGCCAGCACACCTTCACCCGCCGGGTCGCGTTCATCACCGGCAGCATGGCTGCCGCGTCAGCGGCGATGCTCCTGGTCGGGTGCACGCCCCAGGAAGTTCCGCGCAGCACCGATCCCATGCCCACTCCCAACCCGACGTCGGGCTCCGCCACGGGCACAGCCACCGGCGGCGCCGTTCCGGGGGCGAAGAGCCCGCTGTCCGTTCCCGAGGGTGCAGCCGGAATTACGACGTCGACAGTGAAGTTTGCGTCCGGCGGCACCGAGATCAGTGGTTACCTCGCCAGGCCCGACGGCGGGAAGCCCGGCCCCGCCGTCCTGGTCTGCCACGAGAACCGCGGGCTGACTCCCCACATCCAGGACGTGGCCCGGCGCTTCGCCAAGGAAGGATACGCGGCCCTGGCGATTGACCTGCTGAGCAGGGAAGGCGGCACGGCGAGCCTGGACCGGGACGCCGTCCCGGGTGCCCTGACGCAAGCCGGGGCGAAGCGGCACGTGGCGGACTTTGCGGCCGGTTTCGACTACCTGCAGAAGCAGGACTTCGTGGAGCAGGGCCGGATCGCCATGACCGGCTACTGCTTCGGCGGCGGCATCACCTGGCAGTCGGCCGTGGAGATTAGCGGCCTCAAGGCGACGTCCGCCTTCTACGGGCCGGCACCTGACCTGGACAAGGTGCCGTCCATCAAGCCAGCGGTGTTTGGTGTCTACGCCGAACTGGATGACCGGATCACCGGATCCATGCCGCAACTTCGGGACGCCCTTGCGGCAACCAGCGTGCGCAACCAACTCAAGGTTTATCCCGGCGTCGACCACGCCTTCCACAACGACACCGGCGAGCGCTACAACGAGCAGCAGGCGACGGCCGCCTGGAAAGACACGCTGGCGTGGTTCAAGAAGTACGTCTAGTAGGCGATTAGCTCGTGGCGCCCGGGATCTCTTCGGCGATCTCGGCCGCGTCCGGACCGCTTGCGTCGCGGGCCAGGGCCTTCTGGCGGCGGTAGACCTGGAACGCGATGGCCGTGGGAATGACGGCCAGGGCGACGGCCCGCATCCAGGGCCGGTCCAGGACATGGCCGGTGATGGAATCCAGGGAGACGCTGCCCGGCCCGCCAATGGTGAAGGACGCGGCCGCAAGTCCGAGGACGGCCGGGTATTCAAGGCCGCCTTCCTGGGCGAAGAAGCCGTTGGGGGCGTGCACGCTGGCTGCAACGCCCATGGTGGTGGCCGCGGCTGCCCCGGCAGCCGGAGTGCCCAGCCCCAGCGCGAGGGCCAGGCCGGCGCCCGCTTCGCCGAGGCCGGCGAGGACCGCACTTGGCTTCGCAGGCCGGAACCCCATGGCGTGCATCCCCTTGCTGGTGCCCTCGATCCCGCCGCCGCCGAACCAGCCGAAGAGCTTCTGTGTGCCATGCGCAATGAGGACGCCGCCCAGCCCCACACGGAAAATGGTCTGTGCAGTTGTGGCGGCGACTGGCGCGACTGGGCTGGTGCTCGTGCGGCTCATGGAATCCTCCTGTAAACGGTTCAGCCGTTCGGCTGCTTCTTCAGGCGATCTTGTCCGTCGATTCTAGTCCGCCTGACCGTGGGGATTCAGGAACTGTCCGTTCGGTGCCCCCGGCGCCGGGGACCCGCCGTCGTACTCAGTCCTGGCCCTTGGGCCTTGACGGCGGGAGGTGCCCCTGGCGGCCGGCTTCGCGCACCAGCAGCCGGATGTTCGCGTACAGTACTGCCCTGACCGCATCGGGCTCCAGCCGCTGCCCGCGCCGGATGCGTGATTCCAGTTCCTTGCAGCACCGCTCCAGCCGCAGGGCTCCTGCCATGGCAGAGGTGGCTCTCAGGCTGACGACGGCGTCCGCCGCCATCCGCGGGTCGCCGCCGGCAAGGGCGCGAAGGATCCTCGACGCCCGGTCCGGCAACATCTGCAGGTAGTCATCGATGAAGGCTTCTGCGAAAGCGGGACCCACCTCGGTGGCAAGGGTCTGCAACGGGCCGGCGTCCAGGACGGGGATGTCCTCTGTGCCGGTCACCGTGTACCGCCTGCTGCTGTCCCCTGCATGCCCCGCCCATCGGCCCATGCCGCGACCTTGCTGCGCGGCTTACCGGGCCACTGTCCCGCGGGGACCTCAAGACGGGAGAAACTTTTGCTGATGTTCGGATCAAGAATGCCGGGGTGTGGCTAGGCCCGTTCGAGCAGCACCATCACTTCGTAGTGCGTGGTCTGCGGGAACATGTCCAGGACCCGGGCCCGCCGCGCGGTGAACGAGGGGAGTGCCGCCAGGTCACGGGCCAGTGACTGCGCATTGCAGCTGGAGTACACCACATGCTGCACCGAGGAAGCCTCCAGCCAGCCGCATAGGTCCTTGCCGATGCCACGCCGTGGCGGGTTGACGATAACCAGTTCGGGCGCCTGGTCCGCGGCGACGGCAAAGGCCGTGGCATCGCCCGCCTGGAAGTTCATGCGCGGCAGGCGTGCTTCGTCGCTGCTGAGTTTGGCCGAAACGATGGCTTCGCGGCTGGTTTCAATGCCGGTGACGTCGCGGGACGGATCAGCGCAGTGCAGGGCAAAACCACCGACGCCGCAGTACAGGTCCCAGACCGACGCCGGCGCCAGTTCGTTGACCCACTCGCGCCCCTGCCGGTACAGGGCCGCCGCCATGTCGCTGTTCGTCTGGAAGAAGCTCTGTGGCCGGAGGTGGAGGTCTAAGTCATTGACGTGCATGCGCAGCGTGGACTGTCCGGTGAGCAGAATCTCGCGGTCGCCTTCCAGGACTGCCTTGTGTTCCGGGTGCAGGTTAGCCGAGACAACCTTCACCTGCGGCAGGGCCTTCAGGAGGGTGGGGAGGTGTTCCCGGATGCGCGGCACGAGCTTTTCCGAACGCAGGACCAGGCGCAGCATGATCTCGCCGTCGGGGGATTCGGTGATGATCAGGTGCTTGAGCTCGCCGCTGCGACGCGGGACATCGTAGGGCGTCAGGTGGGCCCGGCTGATGAAGGCTGCCAGGACGGGAAAGCACGCGAGCAATCCGGGCGAGCAGACGCCGCATTCCCGCAGGTCGACGCCGCGGCCCTCGGCGTCAAGGATCCCGATGGTGGGATTCTTGGCCGTGCCGGCCACCACCATCTTGGCCTTGTTGCGGAAGCCGGACTCGCGGCTCGCCACAGGCGGCAGCCACTCTACGGACTCGTGGTCGGATAGGAGTGTCTGGCAGTGGAGCTGCTTGCCGGCCAGCTGTTCGTTGTAGGGCCTGCCCATGTGGGTGCAGGAGCGGCAGCGGGCGGCATCGAAGTAGGAACATTGCATGTCTGGTTAATTCTACTTTTTCTGCAGGCCACTTCCGGCCGCCCGTCAGGAAGGCGGCCACTGCCGCTTGGGAAGGCTGATCCGGTCCAGGTCATTGGCAGGTACGACGGCGGTCCCTCCTGAGCGGGCCCGTGCCTGTTGGGCCAGGATATCGACGTCGCCGTACCGGGAGGAAAAGTGGGTCAGGACCAGGGTTCCGGCGCCCCCGTTGGCGGCCAGATCACCGGCCTGCCCGGCCGTGAGGTGCGCGTACTGCGCCGCCAACGCGGCGTCGTCGTCGCTGAAGGTGGATTCCGTGACCAGGAGGTCCACGCCGTCGGCCAGGCCCTCGGCTCCCTCGCACGGGGCAGTGTCCATGATGAACGCGAAGACCTGGCCGGCGCGCGGAACGCTAACGTCCTCAAGCCGCACTCCCCGCAGGACCCCTTCCCGCTGCAGACGGCCCGCGTCCGGGCCCGTAATGCCCGCCGCCGCCAGCCGCTCGGGCACCATGGTTCGGCCATCCGGCTCGGTCAGCCGGTAGCCGTAGGTTTCAATCCGGTGGCGGAGGGGCCGTACCTCGAGCCCCGGGGCGATTTCGCCGGCATCCGAGTGGGGTTGCAGGCGAAGGTCGATGCCGGGCGACGCCACGGAGACGAGCGCCCGGACAACGTCCTCTCCGGACGCGGGATAGTGCAGGTGCACCGGGTGCTTCACACCGTCGAGGGCCATACGTGACAGCACGCCGGGAAGCCCGTAGCAATGGTCACCGTGGACATGGGTCAGGCAGATGCGGGTGATCTGGTTGGCGGAAACACCGGCATGGATCATCTGCCGCTGGGTGCCCTCGCCGGGGTCGAAGAGGAGGCCCTCACCATCCCAGCGCAGCATGTAGCCGTTGTGGTTTCGCGTCCGCGTCGGGACCTGCGAAGCGGTTCCAAGGACGACGAGTTCACGCATGACACCGAGTGTCTCACAGGGAGGGCGCCGGCAAGCGGGCACTTCAGTACCGGCGGTGTCCGGCGCTCGCAGGCACCATTGCCGGTTACTGTGGTGGGCGTTTCAGACTGGCCGGACTGGTGCTGTTCGCTCAGGCCGCCTCCGGGCGGGTCGGCTTCACTCAGCCCGGTCCAGTCGGGTTGGTTTCGCTCAGCCCGTTCCGGACAGCCGTGCTCCGGGCTCCGGTTCCCGGTAGTGGGGGTGCGGTGGAGGGGTAGGTGTGGTGATGTCGATGGTGTGCGGTGGTGATTTCGATGGTGTGTCGTGGTCCGGGTCTGGGTTTTGCTTTCCAGCCGGGGAGTTCTTTGGTGTGGTTGCAGGCTTCGCAGAGTCCGGCGCCGTTGGCGAGCGATGTTCGGCCGTTGTTGTGCCAGGGGATGATGTGGTCGTGGTGGCGGATGGGTGCGTCGCAGTAGGGGGTGCGGCAGGTGTTGTCGCGGATTTGGATGAAGCGGCGCAGTGGTGCCGGGAAGAGCCGGCGCCGGGAGTCCATCGCCACCAGGTCGCCGGTCTGCGGGGCTGTGTAGAGCCGGCGGAGCCAGATCTTCAGTTCCTGCATGGGCTTCTGGCATGAGTCCTTATGGTCTGCGTCCTTTTGGCCGGTGGCTGGGTCGGGCGTGTTTGAGCTGCCGGCCCGAGGTTCTCGTCCCTGCACCTGTGGGTGTTCTGGTGTTTGTTCTGGAGCCTTTTCCTGGTTGAGGAGCTCCCGGGCCCAGGGGGCGGGGACTGTGCCGTAGCCTTCGAGGCGTGCTGGTTCGCTGTCGCCTTGGAGGAGGGTGCGGTCGGTCATGACGAGGCTGATGTCGATGCCGGTGATGCCGCCGGGGGTGCCGGTGGTCCATTCGACGAGGGTGTCGGCCTTGATCTGCCCGAGGCTGCGGGGGTCGCCTGCGGCGTGGACAGTGTCGGCGTGCCGGGTCAGGGCCGCATGCACGGCGACGCCCTCATGGGCGGGCAGCAACGCGGTCAGGTAGGTCATGCAGTCCGGGGCGGGGCGCAGGCTCACAGACCGCTCCGACGCGGCGTGGCTGGCGCGCTGGGTGACGGAGCGGGAGTCCCGCCGGGTGGCGGCGGCCTTGACAGCGGCGATGACGGCCCGGTCCCGGCGCCATCGAACGTCCCCGTATCAGCAGCCAGCTCCTCATCGACCGCGGTCCGGTCCTCGACACTCAAACATGCTGTTTCTTTCACCATATGCATGGCGCGTTCTTCGTTCAGCTGCCCGGTGTCCAGGGCGGCCAGGCTGTGCGGCATCTCGGTCACCAGGGCCTTGGCCATGCCAAGCAGCCGGCCGCCGCGGTGCGGGGACTCGCCCCGGGCCAGTGCGATCTGCTCGGCCACCCCCATGCTGTGTTCTTTGGGGCGTTTCTTGCCCAGGTCCTCCGCAGACACGGCGCTGCTGTCAGCCTGTGTCCCGCGTTCGGCTTGTTCCTCGCGGTGCCTGACCTCGAAGGTGACGGCAAGCCTGGCTTGTTGCCCGGTAGCCCAGCGTTTGAATTTCTCCAGCGCCTTGGTCTGGTCGATCAGGCCGGGACCGTCGGCGGTGAGGTCGGCCGTCAAGATGACCTCTGCCGCCGCGAGCCTTGTGTCGAGACTCAGCCGAGGCGCATCAGCGACGGAGGGCGCACCGCCGGCGAACACCGCGTCGTAAAACAGTGCCTCGGGAAACGGATC
>NZ_JBHTSL010000064.1:0-29448 GCF_042795115.1 Arthrobacter sp. NPDC056493
CCTTGGAAGGTGACCGGCCGCCGTCGTTATTAATTACGTGCTGTTACCAGCCGCGCTCGGCGAGGCGGTGCGGCTGGGGGATCTCGTCGACGTTGATGCCGACCATGGCCTCGCCCAAGCCGCGGGAGGCCTTGGCGATGACGTCCGGGTCATCGAAGAAGGTGGTGGCCTTCACGACGGCGGCGGCACGCTGGGCCGGGTTGCCGGACTTGAAGATGCCGGAACCGACGAATACGCCGTCGGCGCCGAGCTGCATCATCATCGCGGCGTCGGCCGGGGTGGCGATGCCGCCGGCGGTGAACAGCACCACCGGGAGCTTGCCGGTGGCGGCAACTTCCTTGACCAGTTCGTACGGGGCCTGCAGTTCCTTGGCCGCGACGTACAGCTCGTCCTCGGGCAGGGCGGCGAGCTTCTTGATCTCGGCGCGGATCTGGCGCATGTGCGTGGTGGCGTTGGAGACGTCGCCGGTGCCGGCCTCGCCCTTGGAGCGGATCATGGCCGCGCCCTCGTTGATGCGGCGCAGGGCCTCACCGAGGTTGGTGGCGCCGCAGACGAAGGGAACGGTGAAGTTCCACTTGTCGATGTGGTTCGTGTAGTCGGCCGGGGTCAAGACCTCGGACTCGTCGATATAGTCGACGCCGAGGGACTGCAGGATCTGGGCCTCGACGAAGTGGCCGATGCGGGCCTTGGCCATGACCGGGATGGACACGGCGTCGATGATCTGATCGATCATGTCCGGATCGGACATGCGGGACACGCCGCCCTGGGCGCGGATGTCGGCCGGGACGCGTTCGAGCGCCATGACGGCAACGGCACCGGCGTCTTCGGCGATGCGGGCCTGCTCGACGTTGACGACGTCCATGATGACGCCGCCCTTGAGCATCTCCGCCATGCCGCGCTTGACGCGGTTGCTGCCCGTCACGCTGTTGGCGGACGAGCCGGCTTCGTTGCTTACATCAGGTGTAGACACAAAAACCCCTATGGGTAGCTAGATGACCTTCGCCGGCAGTGCAGGCGGCACGGACATGCCGTTTTTGCACACACCGGATTACCGGATCCATTGACCGGGCAGTCCTAATACTAGTCCCACCGCGGCGGCCCGGCTTAATCAGGTTTGTTCGGAGTCTTCCAGCGACTGGACGCGCACGGCCAGGACGCGCTGGACCACCGTGACCAGGCTCGCCGCGGCCAGCAGCACCAGGGTCGCCAGCAGCACCACGGGCGGCAGTCCGGCACCGGTCAGGCCGGTGATCACCAGGACGGAAACCAGCCGTTCGGCACGTTCGGCAATGCCCACGTTCGCCTTGAAGCCGAGGGATTCGGCCTTCGCCCGGACGTAGGAGACCACCATGCCAAGGACAAGGCAGACGACGGCGGCAATGGCTATGGGGGTATCCGCACCGCCGGTGAAAAACCAGATGGCCAGGCCGGCAAAGAGGGCACCGTCCGCCAGCCGGTCCAGGCTGGAGTCCAGGAAGTTGCCCCAGCGGCCGCCAAGGTTCTGCATCCGGGCCATGATGCCGTCGATGACGTCGGAGAAGATGAACGCCGTAATGAAGACGGTTCCCCAGAACAGCTGGCCCAACGGATAGAACACCAGGGCCCCGACCACCACGCCGGCAGTTCCCACAATGGTGATGGCGTCCGGCGAGACGCCCATTTTCAGAAGCCAGCGTGCAAGGGGGGTGAACAGCGCGGTGAAGAACCCGCGGGCATGCCTATTCAGCATGCGTCTCCCCGGGCCAGGCGTCGGCGACCTGCTGGCGGACCTCGTCGAGGGTCTGGGTGATCGCCTTGGTCTGGGCGATGATCGGGAAAAAGTTTCCATCCCCGCCCCAGCGCGGCACAATGTGCTGATGCAGGTGGCCCGCGATGCCGGCCCCGCCCACGACCCCCTGGTTCATACCCAGGTTGAAGCCGCCGGGATTCGCCACCTTACGCAGCACCCGCATGGCGGTCTGCGTCAGCTCGGCGAATTCGGCCGTCTCCTCCACCGTCAGGTCCGTGTAATCGGGGACGTGGCGGTACGGGCACACCAGCAGGTGGCCGGGGTTGTAGGGGAACAGGTTGAGCACCACATAACTCGTGCGTCCGCGGCAGACGATGAGCGATGCCTCATCGCTGCGCGCGGGCGCAATGCAGAACGGGCAGTCGTCCTGGTCCTTGAACTGGTGCTGCCCGCCCTTGATGTAGGCCATACGGTGCGGAGTCCACAGCCGCTGGAAGGCATCCGGAACGCCGGCGAGGCCAAAATCGTCCGTTACTTCCGCGTCGCCCGGATAGCCCGACCCTGTGTTCTCCTGCACGTGTGCCCCCTCCGCCGCGGCTAGCTGGTCCGGTTGCGGACGGCGTCCACGATCCGCTGGACAGCCTCGGCCACGGGCACGCCGTTGTCCTGGCTGCCGTCCCGGAACCGGAAGGAGACGGCACCGGCTTCGGCGTCCTCACCGCCGGCGATCAGCACGAACGGGATCTTGTCCTTGCTGGCCGTGCGAATCTTCTTGGGGAAGCGGTCCGAGGAGATGTCCACCTCGGCGCGGATGCCGGCAGCCTTGAGCTTGTCGACGACGTCGAACATGTAGTCGTTGAAGGCCTCCGCCACCGGGATGCCCACCACCTGCACGGGAGCAAGCCAGGCCGGGAAGGCACCGGCGTAATGCTCGGTGAGGACGCCCATGAACCGCTCCACTGAGCCGAACAGGGCCCGGTGGATCATGACCGGGCGCTGGCGGGTGCCGTCGGCGGCCTGGAACTCCAGTTCGAAGCGCTCAGGCAGGTTGAAGTCGAGCTGGATCGTGGACATCTGCCAGGTTCGTCCCAGGGCGTCCTTCGCCTGGACCGAGATCTTGGGCCCGTAGAACGCGGCTCCGCCCGGGTCCGGAACGAGCTCCAGCCCGGAGGCCTCTGCCACTTCGGCCAGGGTGCGGGTGGCTTCCTCCCAGGTGGCGTCGTCGCCGACGAACTTGTCCTCGTTCTTGGTGGACAGCTCGAGGTAGAAGTCGTCCAGGCCGTAGTCCTTGAGCAGGCCGAGGACGAAGTTCAGCGTGGTGGTGAGCTCGTCCTTCATCTGCTCGCGGGTGCAGTAGATGTGGGCGTCGTCCTGTGTCATTCCCCGCACGCGGGTCAGGCCGTGGACCACGCCGGACTTCTCGTAGCGGTAGACGGAGCCGAATTCGAACAGCCGCAGCGGCAGTTCGCGGTAGGACCGGCCGCGGGAACGGAAGATCAGGTTGTGCATGGGGCAGTTCATCGGCTTCAGGTAGTAGTCCTGGCCGGGCTTGCGCACGGTGCCGTCCTCGTTCAGTTCCGCGTCAATGTGCATCGCGGGGAACATGCCGTCCCGGTACCAGTCGAGGTGGCCGGATACCTCGTAGAGGTGCCCCTTGGTGATGTGCGGCGTATAGACGAACTCGTAGCCGGCGTCCACGTGGCGCTGCCTGGAATAGTCCTCCATGGCCTTGCGGATAATGCCGCCCTTGGGGTGGAAGACCGGCAGGCCCGAGCCCAGCTCGTCAGGGAAGGAGAACAGATCCAGCTCGGCGCCGAGCTTCCGGTGGTCCCGGCGCTCGGCCTCGGCGATGCGTTCCTGGTACGCCTTCAGGGCGTCCTTGGTGGGCCACGCGGTGCCGTAGATGCGCTGCAGCTGCTGGTTGTTCTGGTTTCCCAGCCAGTACGCGGCCGAGGACCGGGTCAGCGCGAAGGCGTTGGAGATGAGCTTGGTGTTGGGCAGGTGGGGGCCGCGGCACAGGTCGCACCAGACGCTGTCCCCGCTCTTGCGGTCGACGTTGTCATAGATGGTGATGTCGCCGGCGCCCACTTCGACATTGACGCCTTCACCGGAGTCTGCGGCGTCGTTCTTCTTGCCCAGGAGTTCGAGCTTGTACGGCTCGTCCTTCATCGCCACGCGGGCCTCCTCCTCGGACACCACGCGGCGGACGAACTTCTGGTTCTGGTTGATGATCTTGAGCATCATCTTTTCCAGGGTCTTCAGGTCTTCCGGGGTGAAGGGCTCCTCGACGTTGAAATCGAAGTAGAACCCGTCAGTGATGTAGGGACCGATGCCCAGTTTTGCATCCGGGCGCAGCTGCTGCACGGCCTGGGCCATGACGTGGGCGGTGGAGTGGCGCAGCACATTGAGCCCGTCGGGGGAATCGATGGTGACGCCCTCAACCTCGGCACCCTCGGGAAGAGGCTGGTCCAGGTCCTTGAGTTCGCCGTCGACACGGGCCACAACGACGTCGCGGCGCTCAAAGAAGAGTTCCGCGCCGGTGGTCCCGGTAGTCACCTTCATTTCTTCGCCATCGACGATGAGGGTGATCTGCTGGGCATCTGACACGGGTGTCTCCTATTCAAAGTTCAGGCTTCGTAGCTTGTGGCGTACGGGGACCACAGCCAGCCTCGTCAATGTTATCTGTTGCTCAAGTGGCGAGCCAAAGCGCCACGGCGGCGGCCAGGTGGAACACTGCGGAGCCAAATGGAAACCGGGACGGCGGGTCAGCTTCCCAGGCCTGTGATGGCCAGGTTCCTGCTGATGCCTTCCAGGGGTCCCGGCTGCCTGATGTCCTCCTGGCCGGCAGGCTCACCGCCTTCAGGGAACGGCAGGGTGTCCACCTGGCTGAGGTCCCAGGCCATGCTGGCGCTGAGGCTGATGCCGCGCGGACCGGTCCGCCGGGTGGTTCCCCTGATCAGCAGCAGCCGGGTGCCGAACAGCAGCGGACCGGCATGTTCCTGCGCCTCGTGGAAGAACACTGAATCCACACACCCGGTGCCGTCGTCGATGCTGATGAAGACCACCCGCCTGCCGCCGCGCATGGGCGGGGTCTGGGTGGCGATCCGGACGCCGGCCACCAGGACCTCCGTGCCGTTGCGCAGCCCCAGCAGTTTGTCGGCCGTGGTGACGCCAAGCCGGTCCAGGAGCGGCCGGTGGCTGGACATCAGGTGTTCGCTGACGTCAACCGCCATCAGGTCAAGTTCCGCCCGGACGTTCTCCACAGTGGTGGGCTCCGGCAGCCCTGCCTTAACGTTCCGCAGTTCGACATCCCCAAGCGGCAGCGCAAGCTGACCCTCAATGATGTCGGCGCCTTTCTTTGCCGGCTTGCTCTGCAGGCTCTGCAGGTGGTGGACAAGGTCTGCCCGGTTGGCTGTCCCGCCTGATTCCCGGTGCAGTGCGTCAAAGGCACCCAGTTGGGCGAGCCGCTTGATGCTGGGCTTGCTCAGCCTGGAGCGTGCCCTCAGGTCCGCCAGGGAGTCATAGGGCTGGCCGGCAACGATCCGCTTCAGTTCAGAACCGGACAGCCCGAAAATGCCATTGAGGCTCAGCCGGATGCCCAGCTTTCCCTGGTCGGGGCCGTCCGCGACCCGCTCCACCCTGTACTCAGCCCCGCTGCGGTTGATGTCCAGCGGAAGGATGGGGATGCCCATGCGGCGTGCTTCGGCAACGAGAAGGCGCTTGGGGTACATCCCGGGATCGTGTTCCCACAGGCCCGCGAGAAACGCCTCCGGATGGTGGGCCTTCAGCCAGGCCGACTGGTAAGTGGGCACGGCGAAGGCGGCGCCGTGGGCTTTGCAGAACCCGAAACTGGCGAACGATTTCAGGGTGCCCCAGACCTTGTCCACGACGTCCGGCTGATACCCCCTGGCTTTTGCCTCGCGGCGGAAAAACTCCTCAACCTGGCCTTCCTTCACTTCGTTGCTTAGGGCCCTGCGGAACTCGTCGGCTTTTGCCAGCCCGCAGCCTGTCATCACGTCAAAGGTCCGCAGGATCTGCTCATGGAAGACCGTCACCCCGTGGGTTTCTTGAAGTACCGGTTTCAGGTCCGGGTGCGGGTAGGTCTCCGGCGCGAAGCCGTGCCTGTGTTCGAGGAAGGGCCGCACCATGTCCGATTTCATGGGGCCGGGGCGGAACAGTGAGATGTCGATGATGAGGTCGTTGAATTCACGCGGGGCCATCTTGCCCACCAGTTCCCGCTGGCCCGGTGACTCGATCTGGAAGCATCCCAGCGTATGGGTGCTTCTGATCAGCTCATACGTCGGCTCATCATCCAGGGGCACGGCATTGAGGTCGATCAGGCCGCCTTCGTTGATATAGTCCGGTCCGTTGCCGGCAGGGCCGACGGGATGGGCTCCGGCAGCCACTACTTCTGCCTTGGAGGGATGGATGCGGATGATCTCCCGCACGGCAAAGGCCATGGCGCTTTGCATCCTGACTCCCAGGACATCCAGTTTCAGCATGCCCATGGGGTCCATGTCATGTTTGTCGAACTGGCTCATGGGCAGGCCAAGGCCGCTGGGCTGGACGGGGGTCCGGTCCAGCAGGGTGGCATCTCCGAGGATCACCCCGCAGGGGTGCATGGAGATGTGGCGCGGCAAGCGGTCAAGCCGTTCGGTGAGGTCCACCAGCAGGTCCAGCTGCTGGTTCTCGGAGAAGTTCCGCTGTTCCACCCGTCCGGCGAACTCGCGGAGTTCCGGTTTTTCCTCCAGGGCCTCCCGGAACTTCCGCGCCGAGAAGCGCCACAGCTGTTTGGCAATCTCGCCGACATCGCCGTCGTCCATCCCCAAAGCCATGCCGGCGTCACGCACCGCACCGCGAGCGCGGTAGCCGTTCTGCATGCTCATCAGCGTGACGCGCTGGGAGCCGAACCGGTCAAAGATCTTCCGGTAGACGTTGTGCCGCTCCGCACTTTCCACGTCAATGTCGATGTCAGGCAGCGTGGACCGGTCGCCGGAGAGGAAGCGTTCGAAGATCAAGTCATGCTGGAGGGGGTTTACCTGGCTGATGTCGATTAGGTAGTTGACCAGGCTGGAGGCCCCCGATCCCCGTGCCGCCGCCCGCACGCCCATGTCCAGGATCATGCGGGAGACCTCGGCCACGGTGAGGAAGTAGGAGGCAAAGCCAAGGCGGGCGATGATCTTCAGCTCATGCTGCAGCCGGGAGCGCATGTCGGCTTCCGCCTTCCCGGAGATGCCGGGGAATCGCCGCGCAATTCCGGCCTCGCAGCGTTGGGCCAGTTCCGCCAGCGGATCCCCTTCAATGCCGATGACGGCGGCCTCGGGGACCACTGGCTGCTTCCAGCCCATGTCAGACTCGGGGTCCATGCGGCAACGGTCAGCGAGCGCCTCTGTCTGCGCGAGCAGCACCTGGAGATCGGCGGTCCCGTAGCCGGCGGCGTGGATAATTTCCTTGCCCAGCTCCACCATTTGGTCCGGGGTTTTCAGCCAGCCCTGCCCATTCGGCTGGAGCAGCGGCGCGGCGCAGAGCTCGGGAAGAGACTTCAGCGTGCGGGCGGAATCCAGGACGTCTGCGGTGGCAGCCCCGTCCTCCTCGCAGTAACGGACTGCGTTGGTAAGTACGGCCGGCACGCTGTACTCCTGGGCCAGTTTGAGCATGCGGACCGCATGGGCCGTGCTTAGGGGCTCCCCAGGTGCACTGAGGTGGGTGACGATCTCTGCTGCGATGCTTCCTGCCGGCATGGCGTCCAGCCAACCCTTGAACAGGGTGCGTGGCCGGAGGTACCGCCGGCCGCCGAGTGCCAGGCCGACGTCGGAATCCGGGCCCAACAGAACGGTGAGCACCGGTTTCAGGGTTTCCGGGTCCAGGACGCGGGAGGCGAGTTCCGCCCTGGTGACGGCAACGGGTACCGTTCCCCCAGCCTTGCCCGTGGTGCGGGCATGGGCGTCGGAGATCAGCCGGCACAGTGCCTTGTATCCTGCGCCGTTATTGTGTCCGTGCGCAAGCACCACGACACGCCCGGTGACGCGGTCTGCCGAGAACCGTGTTTTGGAAACCCGGGCATCAGGCAACCCGTCCTCGTGGTCCCCGTCGTCGTCGAACACCGACAGGTCCACGCCGACCACTGGGTCAATCCCTGCAGCCATGCATGCCTTGAGGTGTTTGACGGTGCCATACAGGCCGTCCCGGTCCGTGCACCCGAGGGCAGTTGCGCCCTGGGCGGCTGCAGCCTGGGCGAGTTCATCTGGCCAGGAGACACCATAGTGGGCACTGAAGGCGGTGGAAACGTGTAGGTGAGTGAAGCTCATGCTGATTTGTGTTGGAGTGCGTCTTTTGGCCGGAGGGCGTCGTGGATGCGGAGCAGCCGCCAGCGTCCGCTGCCGGTATGCCGCACCAGGTCAAGGGTTAGTGGTTCCGTCGGTTCTGCAGCCGGAGCTTCAGTCGGGGTACTTCTGCCTGCAGGCATGACCTGCACCCGCCAGATCTCATGGTCTACAAGCCCGGGGCCGCTCCCCAGTGGTGCACGCCGTTCTTCGGCCCACCACTGGCGGCGCTCGTACCAGCGCAAGGGTTCAGCACAGACCCGGTACTCCCTGCCGCCCCACCGAAGCTCCGCCGGCTCACCGGTAGGCGCGCAGACGACGTCAACAGACTCGCTGAACGTTCCCATGGGTGCCTCCGGATACCAATCTCATCCTGCAGAAAATACGCAGCAGAATTTACACAGTAATTCGAATATGTATTCGAATAGTTCCAGTCTACGCCGGGCCGCAGACAAAACCTAGATGGGTGTGGACGGACGGCGGCTCACAGGGCAGGATGGTCCCATGAGTTCCAATGACGCGCTCCTGAAGCAGGTAAGCATCGCCGCCAAAGAAAGCACATTGGTGGCCAAGTTCGATATCGACGGCAACATTCCAGCATCGGGCGCCTTCGTGGTGGGGCTCGTGGCTGCCACTCCGGATTATTCACATCAACGGAGGCTGGGAATCGAGTTCATGAACGGCGAGGCGGTCTCGATCTACTCCTTCAGCCATGACGGCACGGAGGAGAACTTCGACCTCAGCAGCGTTGAGCACTCGGGCAACACCATCACAGGCAACTTCCCCATGAGCACGGTACTGGGGCTCGACAAGAGCCACCTCATGTCCGCGTTCAGCGAGGCCGACGGGCGGGAATTCCAGTCCGGCGTGCCCGTTGAGGAGAAGCTCTAGAGGGTCAGCGCCCCCGCGTGCGGCACCGGGCAGCAGCCCGATCAGCCGGCCCCGCGCCTCGGCGCGCCTGTCTGAGGCCTGAAACCGGCCGCCGCCAGAAAACGGCTACAGCCAGAGACAACTGATCAGCTGTTGTCGTTGTGGATTTTCATCTCAAGCTCGATGAACTTCGAGATCATGGCCCGGTACGTGGTTTCCACGATGTCCGGGTCGATTTCTTTTTTCTCGGCGGCCAGGCGCACGTGCTCGATGACCCGCTCCACGCGCCCCGGGGCCCGCACTTCGGCGTCGTCGCCCTTCAGCGTTCCCGCGATGCGGATCAGGCGCTCACGGCGGGCAATCAGCGTGACGATCTGCTCGTCCACCTCATCCACCGCGACCCGCACGGCGGCGAGCTGTTCCCGGTCAGCCTGGGCATTTTTCTCGTCTCCGTGATTTGTGGGCATGATCATGACAGTATCGAACCATGCAGCCCAGAGTCGATTTTATTTCATTGGGAGTGCGCAGCGTGGCCGCCTCCCGGCGCTTCTATGTGGACGGTCTGGGCTGGCCGGTCCACCGCGAGGTTCCCGGCGAGGTGATCTTTATCCAGGCCAACCACGGCCTGATCCTCTCCCTGTGGGATGCCGGACAGATGCAGTCCGAGGCCGCCGTCGACGCTCCCGCCGCCGTTCCCTGCATCACGCTCAGCCACAACGTGGGCGGCTCCGAGCAGGTGGACCAGGTGATGGCACAGGCAGAGTCCGCCGGCGCCGCCGTCGTGGCCCCTCCCAAGACCCAGCCCTGGGGCGGCTACACCGGATACTTCGCCGATCCGGACGGCTTCCGCTGGGAGATTGCGTTCAACCCCACCTGGACAGTGGACGACGGCGGCCGGGTCACCGTCTGATTGCAGCGTCAGAAAAGCGCCTCCACCGGCTCGATGAGCTCGGGCGAGTTGTTGCGGACGTTTCCCACGGCCTTGCCCACGGAGTCCACCCGCCAGCCGGCGGCAACCTCCTTCACGCCGGACCGGACGAGGTCCACCAGGCCGGCGGCGTCATCCACCTGTGGGTCCAGCCAGGCTGCCAGCGTGTCGCGGCTCATCGGCAGCGGGACGCGGTCGTGGAGCGCCGTAAGTTCGGCGAACACCGTGCCTTCTGTTCCCGCCGGCGGCGAGTCCGCCGTCATGATGGACATCGACAGCATCCACTGGGCGGCTTCACCCGGCGGCACGGACGGGTCCTTCCACCACTCGTACAGTCCGGCGAAGGCAATGGCGGACTCGTCCCGGGGGTGGACGTAGTACGGCTGCTTGCTGCGGCCCTCGCCCTGCTTCCATTCGTAGTAGCCGTCGGCCGGGACTGCGCAGCGCCGTGACTGCACCGCCTTGCGGAACGCCGGCCTCTCGAGGACCGACTCGCTCCTGGCATTGATCATCTTCGCGCCGATCGCCGGGCTTTTCGCCCAGGACGGCACAAGACCCCAGCGTGCGACGTGCAACTGGCGGACCGTGTCGCCGTCGATGAGCCGTTCCAGGACGATGGGCGCGCCGTCCGTGGGCGCAACGTTCCACGACGGCGGGATTTCGGTTTCGTTCTCAAGTTCGGCGTCGAATTCGGCCAGCAGGTCCCCCACTGCCCGGGCCATGACGTAACGTCCACACATGGCACCAGCATGCCATTGCAACAGAGGCTGGGGAATACCGGTGCCCGGGTTACGGTTGTGGGGAAGGAAACCGACAGCACCATATCAATCCGAGGAGAGCCCGTGGACTTTACCCCCGAAGACGGCACCATCACCATGTTCTCGACCACCTGGTGCGGCTACTGCAACCGGCTGAAGAAACAGCTGGACGCCCAGGGCATCGGCTACACCGAGATCAACATCGAAGAGGTCGACGGCACGGCCGAGCTCGTGGAGCAGATCAACGGCGGCAACCGTACGGTCCCCACCGTTCTGTTCCCGGACGGTACCGCTGCGACGAACCCGTCCGCAGCCGAGGTCAAGAGCAGGCTCGCCGCGTAGGGCTGAAGATTCAACAGTGAAGGCACCGGAGACCGGTGCCTTCACTGTTTCCGTGCCGTTGCTGTCGCAGGCTTCCGGCGGCTTCACGCCCTCCGGCGACTCAGACCTTTTCGCCGATCCGGTCCTGCATCGGCGTGGGGGCGTGGGCTTCCTTGCGGCGGGGTTCCTTGCGGCGGGCCAGAAAGGCCCACAGCCTGGTCTCGTCCGCGTGGCTCCGGTGTTCCGGATGGTCCACAGACAGCGGTTTCCCGGGCGCAGCTTCCGGCGGCACCGGTTCCCGGTGCGCCTCAGGCTTTCGGACGGTATCCTTTCGGGTGTCCCAGCCAAAATCCGCCCGCGATGAATAGCACATCACCGACCTCCTTTTCAGCGGCTGTTACTTAATCGTCCTCTCCTCAGCGTTTGAAATCGACACGTCAGGGTACGAAAAATCCGGGCCCGGCGGCGCTTCCGGCGATAGCCGGTCCGGCGCGTTCCAGTCCGAGCTCCTTCCCGCGTTCCAAAGGATTGCTGTGAATCCAGTTTCCCCGCAGATCGGCACCGTCTTTGTCCCCGTCAGCGATATCGAGGAAGCCCGCGACTGGTATTGCGGCATATTGGGCGTGCCCGCCGATGGGAAGGTCCTGCTGGACCATCTGTACATCCTCCCCATGGAGGGGGCCGGCCTCGTCCTGGACAGCAGGATCTACTCCCCCGGCGCCGTCTTCCAGGTTCCTGCATTCCACTTCAACGCCGCCGATATCCACGAGGCCCACGCATTCATGACAACCCGGGGCGTGGAACTCACGGACGTCAACGACGACCAGTGGTTCAACTTCCGGGACCCGGACGGCAACGTCCTCATGATCTGCCAGATCCCTGCAGCCACGGAATAGCAGACCACCTGATCGGCCGCGGACGGAGCGCGCCGAAGAGACCCGTGCAGCCGCTACGCGCTAAGGCTGCTGAAGTCCGCCTGGCCCATCGTGGCGTAGCCCGCGTAGGTGCGGACCACCGCGTCCTCGATAGCCTGCACGTCAAGGCCGGGCACGAGGTCGTTGACCGCACCGGCCGTCGCAGGATCCCAGTCGAGCCCGAGGGCCGCATAACTGGCCGTGAGCACCTCGCGGATAGGCCCCGAGTTCTCCACCACGACGACGGAGCTGAACAGCCAGGCGCCGGACACCACACGCTGGGCTGTGCCCACCAGCTTGACCCGGTGCGCAGGGGCGTCCGGGGCGAACCCGTGGACGCTGTACTCACCCGGGCAGTACTCCCCCGGGATCTCTCCGACGGCGGCGTGCACGCCCACGCCCTGCAGGGCCCCCGCCAGCATTTCACCGAAAAAGGCGAAACGGCCTTTGGCTCCGGCGATCGCATCGCTGTGCGGCTCTACGTGGTCAATGATGAGGGTGCCTTCGTGGTACGCGGCGGCGCGGCCTCCCGCCTTGCGGATCAGCGGTTCGAACCCCAGGTCGCGGCACGCCTGGGCGGCGGCGCCGAAGCCGGGCAGGCGGGTGTCCCGCTGGCCGAAGGCAACAGTGGGCGCTGGCCGGTACAGCCTAAGGGTTGGCCCGATGTCCCCGGCCCTGGCCTTGCCGAGGAGCTCGATCCCGAAATCAAGGTCCCGGACGGCGCCGAGGGACTGCTCCTGCCGGACGAGGGTCAGAGTCCGTGAATCAGCCCCGGCCTGCTGCATGTTGCTAAGCTCCCTTATGGTCATGTTGCAATTCCTGGTCGTCGCGGCTGCCTTCGCCGTGATCGACGCCCTGTGGCTCAAGTTCATGAACCCGTTCTACCGCAGCCACATCGGTGAATTGCTGGCTGACCGGCCCAATCTAGGGTACGCCGTGGCGTTCTATTTGATTTACATTGCGGGCATCGTTTTCTTTGCCCTGCGGCCCGCGCTCGACGGCGGCACCTGGCTGACCGCCGTCGGCCACGGGGCGGCGCTGGGCGCCTTCGCCTACGCAACGTACGACCTCACCAACGCGGCGACGCTCAAGACGTGGCCGCTGCAGCTCATCGTCGTGGACATTGCGTGGGGCGCCCTCCTGACCGCCCTCGCCACGCTGGCGGGCTGGCTGGTCTTCCACTAGGCAGCCAATGGTCACCAGGCAGCCAGCGGTCAGCTCTTCCGCAGCGTGAGGATCTGTTCCGCCCGTCCGAAGGGGCCGGACAGGTCGTGGAGCACGGTCGAGGTGAGGCCGATGCCGTCAGCGCCGAAGGACACGGCGTTGTCCAGTCCCAGCCACTCGCCTTCCGGCCGCCGGTACATGTGGATCTGGAGGTCGAGGTTGGGGAACGCGTAGCTGTCCTTGCCCGGAGGAACCCGCGCGGCAATTCCGTTGGCGGTGTCCACCAGCCCCATCAGCCGTGCCGTGTCCGTGCTGTCGTTACCGTCCGTCAGCGGATGGTCCGTGCGCAGCCACACCTTCCCGGCGCCGGGCCGGTGACCTTCTGCCACCCTCATTTCCAGGGAGCGGATGTACCCTCCCGGCCACACGCTCGCGCCGTCGTAGGGCTTGCATTCGTCCGGCGACGGGATCATGCCATCCTCGACGGCGGCCACCGCGGACGTATCGCTGGTGATCATGCGCCAGGCCGTCACCCTGATGGCAACGCGCCCGGCCGCCACCAGCTCAGCCTGCAGCAGCTCGATGGTGCGACCCGGGCGAAGGGTCGTGGTGACGACGTCAAATTCACCGCCCGGGATCAGTCCCAGGATCTCGTAGCTGAGCCTGGCCATCCGCATGTCGTCCCGGGGTTCGTGCCGGTCCAGCCGGTCGGCCAGGAGTCCCGACGCCGGGGCCATGTGCTGTTCGTGGGCGTTCCAGGCCCCTTGGGCGTGGATGGTGGAGCGGAAGCGGCCGCCGCCCAGGTCCTGGTAGTAGAAGTCGCCGTCGGCGAGTTCCGGCAGTTTGGGCGGTTCAGCAGTCAACGTTGACTCCTTCAAAGCGTGGTCGGTTAATCCCGGTTCACTCTATCGCCTCCGGCGTACAGAGCGGCTTCAGGCCCCGCCCCGGACGCTTTCACAGCTTCCTCAAATGCCCGGCTCACGGCCGGCATAAGTCAGGTCCATACAAATGATGCATGACCTCACAGCAGAACTCCCCCACCGAAGAAGTCCAGCCAGGCGGAGCCCATCTACACGGCGAAGCCAACCAACCCGGCGAAGCGCGCTGCCCCGGTGAGCCCGGCCCGCCCGGCCCAGCCCGCAAGCGCAGCAAGGCCAGGCCGACGCGCCGGGCCATTCTGGCCGGCGCACTGGCGCTGACGCTTTCCGCTGGCGGCGCAACCGCTTGGGCGCTGGACCGGTTCGTGGTTCAGCACGTGGAAATCTCCGATGTTTCCGCCTACGAGGCAGCCCAGGGTGCGTCCTCCGACGCCACGACGGTGGGATCGTCCGCCTCCGTCAGCGACACCTCGTACACGGCCGACGGCGCCAACATCAACATCTCCACGGTGGTGACCGGCAGCGGTGACAGCAAGGTCACCTACTACGTTGCCGACGTCGTGCTTGACGATGCGACGACGCTCAAGTCCGCGTTCGCCAACGACAGTTTCGGCGAGAACATCACCCAGACCACCTCTGAAATAGCGGCGGCCCACGATGCAGTCTTCGCCATCAACGGCGACTATTACGGCTTCCGAGACACCGGCATCGTTATCCGCAACGGTGTTGTCTACCGGGACGAGGGCGCCCGCCAGGGGCTGGCTTTCTACCGGGACGGAACCGTGAAGGTCTACGACGAAACCGCCACCAACGCTGAGCAGCTGGTCTCCGACGGCGTCTGGAACACGCTGTCCTTCGGGCCGGCAATCGTCCAAGCGAGCGAGATTGTGGACGGCATCGAGGACGTCGAGGTGGATACCAACTTCGGCAACCATTCCATCCAGGGCGAGCAGCCGCGCACCGCCGTAGGTCTCATCGGCACCAACCACCTGGTCTTTGTGGTGGTCGACGGCCGCAGCCCTGGCTACAGCGCCGGCGTGACCATGACGGGCATGGCACAGATCATGAAGGACCTCGGCGCGGAGACTGCGTACAACCTTGACGGCGGCGGCTCCTCCACCATGTATTTCAACGGCGGACTGGTCAACAACCCGCTCGGCGCAAACCGCGAGCGCGGCACCTCGGACATCCTGTACATCGGCAAGTGAGGTCCCGCCATGATCATCCTGATCCCCGCCTACGAGCCGGACACCCAGCTCCTCGAAGTGGTCGGCGCGATCCGCGCGGCAGACCCCGCCCTCACCCTGGTCGTCATGGATGACGGCAGCGGGCCGGCCTACGGGCAGATTTTCGACGGCGCCCGCCGGGCGGGCGCCCACGTCATCAGCCATGCAGCGAACCGGGGCAAGGGCGCTGCGCTGAAAACCGGCTTCCACTTCATTCTGGACCGTTTCCCCGGCCAGGCCGTGGTGTGCGCGGACAGCGACGGCCAGCACAGCGTTGTGGACATCCTGCGCGTCGCAGAGCTCGCCGGCACGGACGCCACCGCCGTGGTGCTCGGCGCCCGCACCTTCGCCGGCGACGTTCCCGCACGCAGCCGTCTCGGGAATGCCGCCACCAGGCTGCTGTTCCGGCTGGCCACCGGCGAGCGCATCGCCGACACGCAAACAGGCCTCCGCGGCTACCCGGCATCGATGCTGCCGTGGCTCCTGACCGTCAGCGGCGAGCGCTACGAATATGAGCTGAACCTCCTGCTCGAGGCCAAGGCGGCCGGGTACCGCATAGCCAGCCTGGGCATCGCCACCATCTATCTGGACCACAACTCCGGATCCCATTTCCGGCCACTCGCGGATTCGGTGCGCATCTATGCCCCGCTGCTGAAGTTCCTGCTGTCGTCCCTTGCCGGTTTCCTGATCGACACGGTCGCCTTCCTGGCCCTCAGCGCAGCCACCGACTCGGTCCTGGCAGCCGTCGTTGGCGCCCGGGGCCTGAGCGCCACGGCCAACTTCCTGATCAACCGCAGGCTGGTGTTCAAACACGGCCGCGAGAAGCCTGCCGGCGCCACTGCAGCGCGGTACTTCGCCCTGGCGCTCGCCCTGCTGGCGGCCAACTACGCACTCCTGACGGCGCTCGCAGGCGCCGGCGTCGCGGACCTGCCGGCCAAGCTGCTCACCGAGATCGCCCTGCTCGCCGCGAGCTACGCCATCCAGCAGCGGTTCCTGTTCGCCGCAGGTCATAAACCAGACCTTGTTCCGGCACAGCCCCGCCACAGCTTGGCCGTGAATCGTAACAAGTAGCCCACCACGAGACTCCGGAGAACCCCATGAACCACCTGATACTTATCGCCGCAGACGTCATCGCCATCTGCGTGCTCACCTTCGCCCTTTACGTCCGGCGCCACCGGCGCAGGGACCTGGCCGTCTCCTACCTCGGGATGAACATCGGCGTCCTGGCCGTGGCCACAGCACTCTCCGGTTCCGCCGCCGGCCTGGGACTGGGGCTGGGCCTTTTCGGGGTTCTCTCCATCATCCGGCTGCGCTCCACCGAACTGGCGCAGCACGAGGTGGCCTACTACTTCTCTGCCCTGGCCCTGGGCCTGATCTCAGGCATAGGCGTTGAACCGGTCTGGCTGACCGTGTCCCTCATGTGCCTGGTGCTTGGCGTGATGTTCGTCGGCGACCACGAGCGGGTCCTTCCGGCCTACCGCCACCAGACCGTTGTCCTGGACCGCGCCATCTCCCGCGAGGACGAACTCACCGCCCGGCTTGAGGATCTCCTCGCCGCCAAGGTCCACACCGTCACCGTGCAGGAACTGGACCTCGTGAACGACAAGACCACCGTTGACGTCCGCTTCGCCTGCCTCCCCGCCCGCGGAACCCGGCGGAGCAGTCTGACCAGTCTGGACGGAGCGGCGGCATGAGCCCAACACCCGGGACTCGGGAAGCAATGCTCCCCAACCTTGCCGCACTGCCGCCGATCGGCCTCGAGGAGCTCAACGCCGAAGCCGCCCTGCAGACCCGGGTGGACCGGAAGTACGTGGTACCCGCCGCGACCGCCCGGCAGGTGCTGGCGACCTTTAGCAGCCGGGCCCGCGTCCTCGAAATGGACGGCCTCCGGTCCTTCGCCTACGACTCCGTCTACTTCGACACCCCGCAACTGCACAGCTACATGCTCGCGGCGCGCGGCCGCCGCCGGCGCTACAAGATCCGCACCCGGACCTACGCGGACACCGGAGCCAGTTTCCTTGAGGTCAAGACCGAGGGGACACGTGCGGCCACCGTCAAGGAGCGCATCCCCTATGGCATCGCGGACCGCTCCCGGCTCACCGCAGAGGGCCTGCTATACATCAGCGAAACCCTGGCCACGGCCGTTGGCGGCGTTCCGGACGGCGCCCTCGGTCCCGTGCTGGAAACCCGCTACCGCCGGACCACCCTCTACCTCCCGGAGTCCGGCAGCCGCGCAACCATCGATTCAAACGTCACGTGGCAGGCCGGGGACGGCCTGCCGTGGGTTCTCGCCGGCAGCGTAGTGCTCGAGACCAAGTCCGGATCGGCCGCCGGGCCGCTGGACAGGCACCTCTGGCAGCACGGTATCCGGCCCTCCAGGATCTCCAAGTTCGCCACCGGCATGGCGGCGCTGCACCCGCATCTGCCCGCCAACCGCTGGAACCGGACCCTCCGGCACAGCCTGCATTTGGCACCGGCAGCCTGATCCACCGCCCTGCATTCCACCGAAGACCTCCAAAGGAACCACCATGCGCAAATTCAGCAAGACATTCTCCGTGGCCGCCTTCGCCCTGGCCCTCACCCTCGCCGGCTGCTCCGCCTCGGGAAGCACCGCCTCCAACGGAACGTCCGGCACCACTTCAACGTCCGGCACCCAGATGGTGACGGCAGCCTCGATTTCCGAGGACACGCATTACGACGCCGACGACCTCACTTGGGATGCGGCCAAGGAAGTGGCCGTCACGCTCAAGGACGGCGCCACCACGGTGGCAGGCTCAGCCGCCGGAGTGAAGATCGACGGCGACACCGTCACCATTAGCGCCGCCGGCACTTACCGGCTGTCAGGTTCCCTCAGCGACGGCAAGGTGGTCATCGCCGCCGGCGAAGAGGACGTGGTACGCGTGATCCTCGACGGCGTGACGCTCACCAGCTCAACCGGCTCACCGTTCGTCGTCCAAAGCGCCAACGAGGCCATCCTGTTCCTCGAGGAAGGCACCACCAACTCCATCAAGGACGCGGCAACGTACGCGGACCAGGGCACCGACGCTCCGAACGCTGCACTCTACTCCCTGGCCGACCTGACACTGGCCGGGACAGGCTCACTGGACGTCACCGGCCAGTACAACGACGGAATCGTGTCGAAGGACGGGCTGGTCCTGGCCGCCGGCAATGTCACCGTGAAAGCCGCCGACGACGGCATCCGCGGCAAGGACTACGCCGTGCTGCTGGACGGCACGTATCAGATCACCGCCGGCGGCGACGGCTTCAAATCGGACAACGACACCGACGACGGCCGCGGCTGGCTCCTGGTCAACGGCGGCAAACTCACCGTCAGCGCCGGAGACGACGGTGTCAAGGCGCAGAACCAGCTTGCCATCGCGAACGGCACCGTGACCGTGGCCGAGTCCTCGGAGGGCCTCGAGTCCCAGCACATCGCCATCAGCGGCGGCACGGTCTCGGTGACTGCCTCCGACGACGGCGTGAACGCCTCCGGCGGCGCCTCCACCGCAGCCCAGCCAGGCGGCGGCATGGGCGGCGCACCCGGCGGCGGAGAATCGGTGGGTGACTACTCCGCAGACATCTCCGGCGGCACCATCACCATCAATTCCGAGGGTGACGGCCTGGACTCCAACGGCAACGCCTCCATCTCGGGCGGCACCGTGGTGGTCAACGGGCCCGAAAGCAACGGCAACGGCGCACTGGACGTCAACGGTGAGCTGGCGGTCAGCGGTGGAACTGTGGCGGCAGCAGGAAGCGCCGGCATGGCGGTCACCCCGGGAACCAGCTCCACCCAGTCGGGTGTGCAGGTCACTTTCGCCACGACTGTACCGGCCGGCACCGCCGTGCAGCTGGCAGACGCCGACGGCAAGCTCGTGGCCACGTTTGTGACCACCAAGGCCACGGGTTCGCTCGTCTTTTCGTCGTCGGCCATCGAGGCAGGGAAGCAGTACACGGTGTACACCGGAGGCGCGGCGAAGGTGGACTCAGGACTGGGCGGCGGCTCCCTCGACGGCGCCACGAAGCTTGGCACGGTCACGGCAGGGGAATACACGCAGGGACACGGCCCCGGCGGACGGTAACCGGGGAATCTGGCAAGCGGCAGGTCAGCGGGCCGCGGCACCCGGCGGAATCCGGCGCACGTCCGGCGCGGCACATTTTGCCCCGCCGGACGCGCGCTTAATGTCCGGATCTCCATATGATGATCTGGGTAGACTCGGAGACTGGTCCTTCTAGCAGCCCTCGGAAGAGGTGTTCCACTGATGCGAGTAATTAGCTACAACCTCCGCAAGCACAAGGCGAGTGGCGAACTGATGAGTCTGGCCCGCAACTTTGGGATAGACGTCCTGTGCCTTCAGGAATGTGACTCATCCGATCTGCCCGACACGCTCGGCCCGCTCCACCTGGCCGACTACACCAAAGGCAACCGGCTGGGCCTGGCCATTTATTACCGGACAGACAGGTTCACGGCCCTCGACACCCAAACTTTCGCGCTGAAGAAATCCATGCACGACCGTGTGATGGCACCGGCCCATGAGCGGCTGATCGGCACCCGGATGGTGGACAACGAAACTGACCATGAGCTGGTGGTGGGTTCGTTCCACGCAGCCCCGCTCACGGCGTCGAACTCACTGCGGCGCAAGCAAATCCACGCGGCGCACGCCGAACTTCTGAGCATGGGCACCGGGCTCATGACACTGATGGTGGGCGACTTCAACTATCCGTTCTTCACCAAGAGCCTTGACGCGCACATGAAGAACTCCGGCTACGCGCTGTCCCTGAGCAACCGCAGGACCTACACCCGGTACAAGGTCTTCAAGGGCCACTTCGACTTTGCCACGTCACTGGGCCTGGACATTGAAAGCGTGGAGACACTCCCCCGGGGGAAGTCGGACCACCTGCCCATCCTGGTGACGGCCGAATACGGCGCAGACCGGGCTCCGATCAAGGCGCAGCCGGTTTCCTGAAGCTGTACCCTGCCCGGCCGAGCGCCCAACTGGGTAACAGCTCGGGGCGTTCTCAGGGCTGGGAACGCCCCGAACTGCTACCCAGTTGCCGCACCGGGATGACGTCAATCCGGGCGCCGGGTCCGACGACCACCAGCACCCGCTCACCGCTCACACCCTCCAGCGCCGCCACAACTTCTCCGGGATCCAGTCCCCTGCGTCCGGAGGAGGCGGCAGCACCGCCGTCGGACTCTGGCTGGAAACCGGCAGGTGGGCCGGACCGTTGCCATACCGTCACATCGGCCCCGGTGGCCTCACGGATCGCGCGCGACAGCGGAAGCGGGTCAGAACCGGACACCAAAATGACCTGGCCAATAGCCCGTGGCCCGGCCCCGTCCGGACCGGCCTCCTGCAGCGGAACGTTCTCTTGCCCCGGGGGGCCAGCGTCCGCCGGCAGCACAGCACGCTCCCGTCGCCAGACGCTGTAGTGATAGGCGGCCACGAGCGCGGTGGCGGTCAGCAGTCCGAGCGGCGCCCGGATCCGTCCCACCAGGTTTCCAGCGCTCGCCGGGTCCAGCAGATACTCGAAGGCCTGGTAGCCCACCACCAGCAGGGCGATCAGTGCCACCACGGCGCTGATCCCAAAAATGGCCACCAAATAGATGCGCCGTCCGGCAGCGCGGCGGGATGTCATGCCGTCCGCACGGTCGTCGCTCGCCGGCTCCCGCAGGTTCACCGGCTGCCACGCCCTCCACCAGACGGCCCCGCCCACGGCCAGTGCACTGATGCCGCCCAGCAGCAGCGTGCGCGTGCCCGTTCCCGCCAGGGTTGTTTCGGCAAAGCCCAGGGCGGCGTTGACAACGACGCCCACACCTGAGGCCGCAGCGACCAGTGCCACTCCGGACGCCAACAACTGCCCCGTCTCCCGCATCTTCGCGGACCTCGTGGCCGTCAGCACCGAGTGGTAGCGCCAGACGAGGGAACCAACCACTGCCGCGGCCAGCGCTGGGCCGAGGGGATCCACGAGCCGGATCATCTCTTCGGTGCGGTCCAGTACCAGCCGCAGCAGGACGAACACCGCAGTGATGGCGCCGGCCATTGCCGTGATGCAGCCGCCCAGCACACCGAAGACCGCCGCGGCCACGTTGGCCAGCGGTGAGGACAGGCGCCGTGCTTCGCAGCGGAGCCAATGCCACCACCACACGAGGAATCCGCCGCTGGCCCAAATGAGCGGCTGCAGCACCGAAACCCACCAGGGCGATCCCACGTCGTGTGTATCCGCCAATCCCCGCAGCGCCGCATCGAGAAGACTGCCGAGCGCGGTAATGGCTCCGCCGGCAAATATGAGCAGCCCCAGTACCGACCCTGCGAGCGCCGGGACGGTGACCAGCCGGCGTGGCCCCTTGCCGCGGTGCTGCCACATCCACCGGTGCCACGCCCAGACAGCCGCCCACACCACACCAGTAGCCAGGGAGGAACGCCATTCTGTTGCTTCAGCCACGGAATCGGCACCCCGCGCGCCCGCCGCGGCGCGGGCCAACAGCCCGACCAGTTGAGCTGATGCGCCGAGCAACGCGGTAACAGCAGTGACGAGGGCGATGGTGTAGACGCCTGCGATGTAGAGCCCCCAAGCGACTGAGGAGCGCTCCGCCTCCTCCGCCTGCCGGCGCCACACGAGCCACCAGAGGACGGCCGCCATGCACCCGCCGACCAGGCCGAACGCGAGGGACCGGGCGAGGCTCCCGATGTCGTTGCCGGCGAGCGCCGTGTTAGCGGTCAACAGCCGCTCCAAAAGTCCGGCCACACCGGACGCGGCGATCAGCACGAGGACGAAGAGCAGCACAAAGACCACCAGCCGCCGCACGGCGGGCACTGCCCGCGATGATGCCCCGGGGGTGGCGGACCGGACGGCACTCACGGCGTCGCCGCCGGAACCGGGCAGATGGTGAGTTGCCACGGGGCGGTCGCAACGAGCCAGTTGCCGTTGACCCTTTGCAGGCCAAACACTGCCTCGGTCTCGTACTCGGGGTTCCCGAACGGACCGCTGCCGCTGGACGTGGTCAGGACGACGTGCACTTCCGCCGTGTCGGCATGCTCCACGGTGGAGGCCAGCGTGACCCGGAGCGTGCCCGCCGCAGGACGGTCCGCCGGGACGCACGGCTTGTCCGGGTACGAAGTCCCGAGGCGTCCTTCCGTCGAATAGCGCGCGGCTGCCGCGCCGTCGTTGTTGAGGACGGCCGCCGCATACCGCTGGACCACTCCCGCCGGCGTGTTCTCGGCCAGCGGTTCCGGCTGGCCCCGGAAAAGGACCACAGCGAGCGCCACGGCGACAAGAACGGCAATGATGGCAAGGACTGCGATCAGGGTCCGGTCGGGCCGTGGAGGTGCGGTCATCCGGGCAGCTAGGTGGTGTGGTGCTCGACGGTGAAGTCGCCGCCGGGGTAGAGGATGGTCTCGTGACCATCGTCAAAACGGACATGGTACGGCGGCGCTCCGTTGGCGCCCTTGACTTCCAGAATCTCACCGTGCCGGTCCGAGGACTCCACTGTCCTGCCCCGGATGATGATGCGGTCTCCCTGGGTTGCCTGCATGGCAATCACCTCCCAGCCCTAGAGTACGATGCTCTTCCCTCCGGCGGAACAGCCCCGCGGGCATGGTCCGGGATGGGGCTGGGATTAAGCCCTGCCGCCCGTGTGGCGGATGCAGAAGGGGGTCCAGGGCCGGGCCTCCAGCCGCCCTTCGGCGATCTGCTCCCCGCACACCGCGCATATTCCGTAGGTGCCGGACGCGATGCGCCCGAGCGCGGCATCCACCTCCGCCAGTCCGGAGCGGCTTTGGTCCAGGAGCGCCGATGCCTGCGAAAGTTCAAAGGCGATGGTGGCACCCTCGGGGTCGTGTTCGTCGTCGACGTTCGAGTTGTGCCGGGCAGCGTTGGCCGAGGCTATGTCTGCACGGAGGGCCGGCAGGAGGGCAAGCTTCCTGTCCCGTTCCTCTTCCAGCAGCAGCCGGAACTTCTCAGTGTCCATCGCTAATCAATGTCCACTGCCGGAGCCGGCCAGCAGCCTGCCGCGAAGCTCCGGCCAGGACGCGGCAAAGGAAGGATGCAGGTTGATGCCGGCCACCTCCTCGACGGGAATCCACAGCAGTTCGATGCTCTCGGGGTCATTGATGGCCGGCTCGAACGGTTCGAGCACCCGCACTGCCACGGTGGTGTAGGACCAGTAGCCGACGTCGAACACTGACGTGAAGAGCAGTTTGACGCTCTGTTCGGGGACGGCCGCCTCCTCGTGGGCCTCGCGCAGTGCGCCGGTCACGGCGTCCTCGCCCTGGTGCAGGGCTCCTCCGGGGAGTCCCCAGGTTCCGCCGTGGTGGCTCCAGGTGGCGCGGTGCTGCAGCAGCACCCCCTTCTCCACATCGTGGGCCAGCAGGCCGGCCGATCCGAACCGCCCCCAGAACTTCCCCCGGTCGCCCTCCACCCAGGCGTCACCCGGGTCGCGGGGGCCAAGGGGACGGCGGGGATCACCGGGTGAGGGCGGGACGATTTTCTCCATCGTCCCAGTCTGCCTCATGGGAAGATGCTTCGATGAGCCTGCGCCTGGTCCTGGTTGCCGACACCCACGTCCCAAAGCGCGCCCGGGCGCTGCCTGAACAGGTGTGGGCAGCCGTCGAGGACGCTGACGTGGTATTTCACGCGGGTGACTGGGTGGGCGCGCGCCTGCTCGATGAGTTCGAACGCCGCAGCAGGCGCCTGATCGGTGTCTACGGCAACAACGACGGTGACGAGCTACGGCAGCGCTTGCCGGAGACGGCCAGTGTGACGCTCGACGGCGTCCGGTTCAGCATGATCCATGAGACCGGTCAGGCGAAGGGCCGGGAACAGCGCTGCGAGGCCCTCTTTCCTGACGTCGATGTCCTGGTTTTCGGCCATTCGCATATTCCCTGGGACACGGTGGCGCCCGGCGGGATGCGCCTGCTCAACCCCGGCTCCCCCACGGACCGCCGCCGGCAACCAATGTGCACGTACATGACCGCCGCCGTCGTGAACGGCCGTTTGGACGACGTCCAACTGGTGGAGGTCGTCACCAGCCCGTGACTGTCCCAACGGGAAAGGGAGCCCTGCCGCGGTTGCCCGGGCGGGACTCCCCTCTAATCTCCGCTGCAGACGGAGAGCCAAAACGTGGTGGTCCTGTTTGGTCAGTCCTTCTTGAACGCGTCCTTGACCTTCTCGCCAGCCTGTTTCAGATCGGCCGCGGACTGGTCAGCTTTGCCCTCGGCCTCAAGACCCGGGTCGTCCTTGGCCTTGCCGGCGCCTTCCTTGACTTTGCCGCCAAGTTTCTCTGCCGCATTGTCGATTTTGTCGTCCAGACCCATGCCACTGTCCTTCCGTCTGCGCAGCCCGCTGGGTGCAGGCCGGCTCGTCCCCCCAGTCTAGGTGCGCCAACTGGCCGGGTGAAGGGCAACTACCACTTACGGGCGCGGGCTTGCCAGCAGTCGGTCGGTGGCGGCGTCGGCCTCCCCGTCGAAGTAGTGCTCCAGAACGCGCCGGAACACCAGTTCGCCAGGTGCCGCCCGCAGGAACAACGTCATGGACGACTGCAGCTTCCGGGCATCGATGCCGCCGAATATCTCGGCCGCGCCGCGGTCGCCCACGTCATCGACTGCGGTGGCGCACTCGATCAGTCGCGGTCCCAATACAGGATGCTGCAGGTAGGCGCGCGCTTCGTCCAGGGACGCGATGGCGTACCGCCTGGAGGTGGCACTTTGCCCCAGACCCGAGACCTGGGGAAAGACGAACCACATCCAGTGGGTTCGCTTGCTGCCTGCGCGGAGCTCCTCCAGGGCCTGGGCGTAGGTGGCACCGTCATTCTGCGCCGTGACGAACCGCTCCAAGTCATATGGGTCGTTCATGGCGGTCCTAACTGGACACGTCCCGTTCGATGTCCTCGGCAAGTTCATCCACGTCTTCGGGCCGCATGCTGATGCCGGCGCCGTCCAACCGTTCCTTGAGAACATGGCTCACATCGTCCTCCACGTGGCCCAGCCGGATCTCGTCGCGCACCTCCTCGGCGATATCTTCGACGGTACCGGGGTTCTGCGCCCCTGCCGCGGAATCAGCGGCCTCCGCCGCAACATCCGCGTGTGGATTCTCAGTGAAATAGTCATCGCCGGTAGCTGCAGATTCAGTCATATCCCATGGTGGCGGCGCCAGTCAGATCCGGTCAACAGTCCGCGCAGGAAACCATCCGGCGCCCAACTCCGGCGCCGGGCCGGGGCCCCCGGACATGGATATGTTTCATTCATGCGCTTGTAACGCGGCCTCCCGGAGGCAGCTTTCACTGCGGCTCAACGGATTCGCCCGAGTTTCCGGCCAAAAAGCGGCAGTGTCAGCAGAAAAGCACCCCAGGCATCAGGTTTCGTTAACAAATCCGAAACACGGCAGTCACGCGGGCTTTACGTTGGCGCGATTTTTGAAACCCCCGTGTAACTTCCCACGCCCTGACCCGAAACATAAATCCACGAATATCAATGAGGGGCGTGGCGCCGGCATCAGCGGGCCGCGGAAAGGATGAGTTTCCTGGGAAGGGAAAACGCGTGGAAATCACTGCGGCGAACGTTTGGATGATGGTGTCGGCGGCACTGGTGCTGCTCATGACCCCGGCACTGGGGCTCTTCTATGGCGGCATGACCCGTGCCAAGGCATCCCTCAACATGATCCTGATGAGCTTCGTGTCCGCCGGCATTGTGGGCGTCGTCTGGGTACTCTGGGGCTACTCGATGAGCACCGGCGAGGGCGTGCTGGGCCTGTTCGGCAACCCGTTTGCCAGCTTCGGCCTGGGCGGCCTCATGGGCACCCCCGACCTGATCAAGGCCGGATTCGCTGGAACCTTCGCGATCCTTACCGTGGCCCTCATCAGCGGCGCGATCGCCGACCGCGCCAAGTTCACCGCCTGGGTTCTTTTCGTGCCGATCTGGATCACGGCCGTCTACTGCCCGCTCGCATTCATGATCTGGGGCGGCGGCCTCATGAGCCAGGGCGGAGCAGTGAGCGCCATCTTCGGCCAGGTCATCGACTTCGCCGGCGGCGCCGTCGTCGAAATCAGCTCCGGCATCGCCGCCCTGGTGCTGGCCGTGATCGTCGGCAAGCGCCACGGTTTCGGCAAGGATCCGGGGCACCGCCCGCACAACATCCCGTTCATCATGCTCGGCGCCGGCCTCCTTTGGTTCGGATGGTTCGGCTTCAACGCCGGCGCCGCCACCACGGCCGAGCAGGCCGGACTGATCTGGGTCAACACCCTGGTGACGCCGTGCGCCGCCATGCTGAGCTGGCTCCTCACCGAGAAGGTCCGCCATGGCCACCCCACGTCCCTGGGCGCCGCGTCCGGAGCAGTCGCCGGCCTCGTCGCCATCACGCCGTCGTGCGCCAACATCAGCCCAGTGGCCGCCATCGGCCTGGGCCTGGTTTCCGGCGTGGCGTCGGCGCTCTTCGTCGAACTGAAGTTCAAGTACGGCTTCGACGACTCCCTGGACGTCGTCGGCGTTCACCTCGGCTCCGGCCTGGTGGGCACCCTGGCCCTCGGCTTCATTGCCCTCCCCGTCAACGGCGAAGGCGGCGGCCTCTTCTACGGCGGAGGCGTCCAGCAGCTCATCGCGCAGACGGTTGCCGTTCTCATCACGCTCGCACTCTCCGGGCTGATGACCGCAATCATCGGTCTCGCGATTCACAAGACCATTGGCTTCCGGGTCAGCCATGAGGCCGAAGTCGCCGGCGTCGACCGCTCCGAGCACGCCGAGAGCGCCTATGAATTCGGCAGCATGGGCCACAGCCAGTTCCACCCGCTTCGCCAGCACTACGCAGCTCCGTCCGCCCGCCCCGCGGGCGCGCCTGCCGGTCCCGCCGCGGAAGACGCCGTCGACAGTTCCTCCTCCCAGGCGGCGGAGGAACTGCAGCCCGCAGCGGCCTCCGTCTAGTACTTCCGCTGTTCAGGGGATCCGGGTCCTAGCGGCGGAAGGCGAGCCGGAGCTCCGGCCTTCGCTCCGCCACGGCGTCCAGAACGGCGTCAACGGCCTCCTGGTCCGCGTTGTTTTCCGCTGTCGCCGTTACGGCCCGTGCATCTGCAGCCATTTTGACGCGGCGTACGAAACCATCCCAGTCACCGCCGCCCGACCTGAGCGCCCGCAGGGGTGCCATCAGCGACGCGCGGCGGAGCCAGACATCGGGGTCCCCCGCCCACCTGTCCAGCACCGCGTCCGCACGCGCACGTGACTGGCCCGCAAGCCCCTCCACCAGAGGACCAACGACGTCGACGGCGATCGGGTCGACGAGCGCCGGCAATTGCGCGTCCCGCACAAAGCCCTCAATGCGCGTCAGGTCGGAGTTGGTCAGCAGCTCCACCTTGGACTGCAGAAGAACGACGCCGGCCAGGCGCCGCTCGTAAACAGGCACCTCCCATAGTTCGGAACTTAGGGCGGTGACCTCATCGTGGCCCAATCCGGCGTGACGGCGAAGGGCGTCGCGGACTGTTCCGCGCACGGCACCCACCGACGCGCCGTAGTACCGCATCCCGCTGCCGAACCGGTGACGCATCTCCTCGGCCCGGTGCCACGAAGCCTCGCGCTGCAAGGTGTCATCCACAAATTCGCCGGCAGCACTCACCCGTTCATTCTTTCCGGCAAGGTGGCCGGCAGTCCAACGCCTGTTACGCCAGCGGGAGCCACAGGGCTGGAATTTTCGCAGAATCCGGATCCACTGTTCGCGCAGGTCAGGCCGCTCATGCGCCGGAAAAATGCCGGAAAGCCGCGGGTTTTTGCGCTGTCGGCGTTTGCAGGCAAAGATCACGGTCAGGTAACGTTGACGCCAATCCTAGAGGATCGGTCCGAACGCGGACCACGTGCCCTATTGCTGGGCCCGGATGCGCAGGGTGGTTCTACGGCCGCCCCGGCCCCGTCGATCGGGGCCCAGAAACGCCTCGTGCTTTTCTTCACCACCTAAGTTGTGGCTGCCTTTTGCTCGGCGGTCCTATGCCCGGAGGGGTCTTTTTGTTTAAGAAGAACATCGCCATAGCCATTAGCGTCGGCGCGCTGTCCCTGACCGGCTGCGGTCTCGCGCCCACCGGCCAGCAGGCTCACTCGCCGGCCGCTGCGGGAGGCAATACGTCCACCAGCGAGTCCGCCGCGCCCGCTGCCGCCCGGGCCGCCTACACCACACCGTCGTCGGCCACTGCCAGCAAGGCCGCTGCAGCCAAGGCCGCTTCGGCCAAGGCGGCAGCTGCCAAAACTGCTGCTGCCAGGGCGGCTGCGGCGAAGGCCGCAACGGCGAAGACGGCTGCCGCGAAGACGGCTGCCGCGAAGACGGTTGCCGCCACAACCACTGCGGCACAGGCTGCGGCTGCTCCGGTTCAAGCCGCGCCCGCCGTCGTTGCTCCCGCAACGGCTGCTCCAGCCGTCGCGGCTGCCCCCGCTCCGGCGGCTGCCCCGGCGAAGGCGGCTTCCGCCGTCGTTGCCCCGGCCCTAGCTGCAACCGCTGCAACGGCCCCGGCCGGAAGCGGCACCCAGGCCGCCTCGGCGCTGGGCTGGGGATCCGTCGTCGCCGGCGATGAATTCAACTACACCGGCGCACCGGACGGTACAAAGTGGAGCGTGTACAACAGCGCCGGCCATGCGGGCAAAGGTCTGCGCAGTCCCAAAGCCTGGTCCGTGGCAAACGGCGTGGCAACCGTCAGCGGTGACTCGGCGGGAACCACCGGCGGCATGTCGGCCAAGTTTGCAAAGCAGAAGTACGGCCGCTGGGAAACGCGCATGAAGACCAACCAGCGTGACCCCGAGTACCACCCGGTCCTCATCCTCTGGCCCGACACCAAATCGTCGACGTGCGCAGAGATCGACTACTCCGAGAGCACGTCTGACACTGCTCTGGTGAAGTTCTTCCTGCACTATGCATGCAGCGGCAGCAGCAAGCAGACCTACTCCTCGAAAGCCGTCGACACCACGCAGTGGCACAACTACGCCGTGGAATGGACTCCTGCCGGCATCACGGGCTACATCGACGGTGTAAAGACGTTTACCGACACCAACCCGGCCCACCAGCCTTCCGGCAGCATGCACCAGACGCTGCAGCTCGACTGGTTCCCCGACGGCTCCCGCACCACGCCTTCCCAGATGCAGGTCGACTGGGTACGCGTCTACAAGTAGAGACGGCTTGTTCCGCTCTTGAGGACGTCCTCCGGCCAGGTCACGACGACGGTGGCCACGGCAGCGTACAAGCCAGCCATAGTGCACCGCAGGGTGTCCGCAGTGAGCGGGCACCCTGCGGTGTTGGCACGGCTTGCGCCTTCCGGTCCGCGGTTTCCCGGATCCGAGCGGTCAACTGGGTAGCAGGTCAGGGCCTTCCCAAGGC
>NZ_JBHTSL010000065.1:0-29036 GCF_042795115.1 Arthrobacter sp. NPDC056493
CGATCCGCAGACAATCGTGTCGGCGTCGGCCGCCGTCTTCCTGGCAGTGTTGGTGAGTGCTGTACTCACCGTGGTTGCCGTTGTCGCGATGCCTGGCGTGGACGGCACAAGCGCCGCCCCCGCTGCGGCCGCCAAGGCCAGCGCGGCGGCCGCACAGGATTAGGACCGTACCCGACCCGCCGGCGCTGGCAGCCGCTGCCTCTTCGGTCGGGCAGCCTGAACAGGCTGAGGGCGGGTGACGGCCAGGATCATGCCGACGCCGGCCAGGGAAGAGATCATCGCGGAGCCGCCGTAGGAGATGAATGGCAGGGGCACGCCAATGACCGGAAGCAGGCCGGTGACCATGGCGATGTTCACGACGGCCTGTCCGATGATCCAGGTGATCACGCTGGAGGAGACGATTCGGGCGAACGTGTCCTGGGTCCGGGCAATGACCTTGAAAACAGCGATGCCAAGGACCGTAAACAGCACGAGCACCAGGAGAGTTCCGGCCAGGCCGAGTTCCTCGCCGAGGATTGTGAAGATGAAGTCGTTGTGGGCTTCCGGGATCCAGTTCCATTTCTGCCGGCTCTGCCCCAGACCGACGCCGAACCAGCCGCCGGAGGCCAGGGCGTACTGGCCGTGCAGCGCCTGGTAGCCGACGCCCTGGGAATCGTCCGCGGAACCCGCGCCGAGCCAGGACGAAATGCGGGAGACGCGGTTGCCGCTGGTGGCGGCCAGGATGAGGGCCAGCAGAGCGCCGAGGATGCCCGCGACGCCGAAGACTTTCATCCGCACGCCGCCGTAAAACATGGTGGCGGCGAGGATCATCATGATGATCATGACCGTGCCCAGGTCATGGCCCAGGGCGACCAGCCCGATGATGATGGCGCCGGTTGGCAGCAGCAGCGGGACGATGGCGTGCTTCGATTCGTGAAGCAGCGCCTGCTTGCGTGACAGGACGGCCGCTGCCCAGACGATGAGCGCGAGCTTGGCGAACTCGGAAGGCTGGACCGTAAAACCGCCGAAGCCCAGCCAGTTCCGGTTGCCGTTCACGGTCATGCCCAAGGGCGTGAACACCAGGCCGAGGGATACGACGGCGGCCCCCAGCAGAGGCCAGGCGAGCCAGCGGATGTGCCGGGTCCGGAGGCGTGCCAGGCCGAACATGATGGCTATGCCGGCCGCCGTCCACATGGCCTGCTTGAGCGGAAGGTCGTACGGGTTCTTTCCGGCCGCCACGGACTCCACCGACGACGCCGACGCCACCTCGATGAGGCCGAGTGCTGCCAGTACCAGCACCACTGCCAGGATGACCGGCCGGGTGCGGTCCCCGGACTCATCACCTAGCCAGCGTCCGATGCGGAGCAGGACGTCGCCGCGCCCCGTCACATTGCTCGACGGAAGCTTTGCGGTCATTTTGCCATCACGTGTTTCCTTCCCTTGGGGCCGGCCCTGCTCCGGGCCATTCCGGGAAGGAGAACCCACCGGGGAGAAATCATACGTCCTGGCGCCCGGGATCCGGTGGTTCGCCGGACGCGGGTGCTTTGCCGGACGCGGGGTCAACCCCGGTAGAGGCTCCGGCTGTAGAGGTGCCTGTGCCGCGGCTGCCTGACCGGGGGAGCGGAACAGAACTCTTGAAGATCGGCAACCAGCCGGAAGTACCTGCCTGATTCGAGGGCAGCGAGTGCCCTGTCGTAAGCCGCTTCGTACGCGGATTCCTGGGCAGGGCCCTGGACGTTGGACCGGGTCTGATCGCGCACCGGTGCGGAGTGGCTGAGTGGACCCAGGGCTTCGGAAAGCCATGCCAGCTCAGCCCGGAGACCGTCCACCGTGGTCCTGTCGAAGAGCCTGCGGTCCCCGAGAACTGACCAGACCCGGCCCGTGGCGGCACCCATGGCGCTGGAGGCGTCCTGCTCGCCGGACCGCACGCCGGGGTCGTAACAGAGCAGCGCCGCGACCTGATCGAAGAGGAAGGATGACGCCGCCGGCCCGGCTTGGTGGTGGGTGTTTTCCAGAGCTTTCAGCATTTTCTGTCCCGACTGTCCCGATGCCCGGGCCGGAAGAAGGCCCAGATGATTTCATCGCCTTCGATACCTTTCATGGTGATCCGCCGACCTGAGACAGCCATGAGAAGCCTGTGAGGGTCTTCTCATGAGCAGAGCCATTGGACGCGGTGCCATGGCTGTCTATGCTGATGCAATGACTGAAGGTATGGGCAGGGTGGTCTGCGACATCACAGTCACGGCCGACGGTTTCTCGGCCGGGCTCAACCAGACCGAGCAACGCCCGTTCGGTGACGACGGCGGCGACGGCACCGGCGACGCACTGCACGCCTGGATGTTCAAGACTCCCGACGAGAACCGGGCGGAAATCGACCAGATCATTGCCGCAAAAGCATTCATCATGGGGCGCAACATGTTCGGCCCCGTGCGTGGTGAGTGGGACCGGCAGTGGAACGGTTGGTGGGGCGGCGATCCGCCGTTCCACGGCCCGGTCTTCGTCCTCACCCACCATGCGCGCGAACCGCAGCCGATGGCCGGCGGCACCACGTTCCACTTCGTCACCGAGGGCATCGAATCTGCCCTGTCACAGGCACGCGCGGCGGCCGGCGATGGCGATGTCGCCATTGGTGGCGGCGCCACCACCATCAACCAGTGCCTCGCCGCGGGACTGATCGACGAACTGCGCGTGCACATTGCGCCGCTTACGTTCGGCGCCGGCACGCGGCTGTTCGAGGGCGTGCCGCCGCTGAAGCTTGAGCAGGTGACGGCCCGGGCAGCGAGCCTGGTCACGCACGTGACTTACCGCCTGCAGTCCTGATCCGGCTGGGCAGCGACCCGGGACGAACGGTGACCCGTGACGAACTGGCCTGCACAGCTTTAGCTCAGGTACGCGTCGGCCGCAGACAGTGCCTCGTCCAGGATGGCCACGCCCGCTGCCGCATCGGAGTCTGTCACGTTGAGAGGTGGAGCGACATTGACACGGTTGCCCTGGATCAGCGGCAAAAGCCCCCGGTCCAGGCACGCCCTGGCGACGGCAATCATCGGCGCGCTGTCAGCGGCTGTGGCTCCTGCGGGCACGAGCGGCTCTTTCGTCTGCCGGTTCCGGACCAGCTCCAGGCTCCAGAGGCCGCCGATACCCCGCACATCCCCAACGGACCGGTGCTTCCCGGCCAACACCCTGAGTGCCGGCCCCAGGACATCCTTGCCAAGCCGGGCAGCTGCCGCAGCAGTGCCTTCCTGGTGCATCGCAGTGATGGCGCCGACGGCTGCTGCGCAGGCCAGAGGGTGGCCGCTGTAGGTCATGCCCGCCGGGTAGGGGCGTTTGGTGAACGTCTCAAAGATCGTGTCGCTGACCAGTACGCCGCCCAGCGGAACGTACCCGCTGTTGACACCCTTCGCGAACGCCATCAGGTCTGGTGCCACACCAGCATGGTCCACCCCGAACCACGCTCCGGTGCGGCAAAAGCCCACCATCACCTCGTCGGCGATGTAGACGATGCCGTGGCGGTCGCACAACTCGCGGACCCCGCGCAGGTAGCCGGGCGGCGGAACGATGACGCCCGAACTGCCAACGACTGATTCCAGGACCAGGCCGGCGATTGTGGACGGGCCTTCCATGAGAATCACCTGATCGAGATGGGCCAGCGCCCGTTCGGACTCTTCCTCCGGCGTCCGTGATCCGAAGACGGACCGGTACAGGAAAGGACCAAAGAAATGTACGGCGCCCGCCGCACCCGTGTCCGAGGCCCAGCGGCGCGGGTCGCCCGTGAGGTGGATCGATGTGGTGGTCGAGCCGTGATAGGAGCGGTAGGCGGCAAGCACCTTGGGCCGTCCTGTGTGCAGACGCGCCATCCGCACCGCATGCTCGATGGCCTCCGTTCCGCCGGTGGTGAAGAGCACGTGCCCGAGGCGCTCCGGTGCGACCTCAATGATCAGCCGGGCCGCTTCGCCCCGGACATCGGACGCGTGGCCAGGGGCAAGGGTGCACAAGCGGTCCGCTTGCTCCTTGATCGCAGCAACGATGCGCGGATGCTGGTGCCCGAGGTTGGTGAACACCAGCTGCGAGCTGAAGTCCAGGTAGCTCCGTCCGTTGACGTCGAAGACGTGGCTCCCGGAGCCGCCGATCAACGTTGGCACCTCGCGCGGCCCCTGCACGGCCCAAGGGTGGAAGACCAGATCGTCGAGATTCATGACATCCTCCGTTGAATGCGTGCCGGACGGCTTGCTTCACTGTGGCACCTTCCAGCAGCAGTTTCCAGAGCACTTCCTCCCCGCCAGGCGCGACACGCGGCCCGGTTCTTCAGCGCCGGGAAGGCAATGGAGCGGACCCTTGAACGGCCGCCCGCTCCGTGGATAGCATTGCCGGCACGGGCGCCGACGGCGCAGCGCCCGGTCAGCCACCAACATCGATCAGATCGAGGAGACGGCCATGGGCGAGGCAACTGCAGAAACGTCATCGGCGGAACTAATGGTGGATCTGATCATCTCCCTGGACGGTTATGCCTCGGCCGAGGGATGGCCAGGCTGGTGGGGACTGGAAGGCCCGGAATACCTGGGCTGGCTCGAGGAGGAAGGGAAGAAGAACCACACCTTCCTTCTGGGGGCGAACACCTACCGGGTGATGTCCGGCATGTCCGGAGAAGCCGCGGCCGAAGGCGCAGACTTCTCCCAGGAGGAGGGAGCCGCCCTGACCGGCCTTGACGCCGTGCCCAAGGTGGTCTTCTCCTCCACCCTGCAGGCACCTCTGGCCTGGCCCAACTCGGAGCTGGTCACCGGGGATGCCGTGGAGGCCGTGAGGGAAATGAAACGGACCGGCACCAGGCCTTTGAGTACCCTCGGCAGCCTGAGCCTTTGCCGGTCGCTGCTGACCGCCGGCCTCGTCGACAGGTTCCGGCTTGTCGTCTTCCCGGTGATCACGGGCCGCACCGGGCGGGAGCGGATCTACGACGGCTATCCTGACGTCTCGCTGGAGATGGTGGACAGCAGGACGTTCGACGGCCGGCTTCAGCTGCTGGAGTACGTCCCCACGGTGATTGATGGTCCGCCGGGCGGCGGGCCAAGGTAAAAGCAGCCCCGGCCGATTCAGCCCAGAGTGGTGCCGGCGGTCATGCGTGCGCTACCGCCTCTGCCTGGGCCTGGACGGCGAGCCGGAATTGGTCCGGGACGGTTCCTGCGCCGGTTGCCAGGTCGGCGGCGAGCTGTCCGATCAGCGGTGCGAATTTGGCGCCGTGGCCGGAGCAGGGGGAGAGGATGGTGATGCCGTCGGCGCGGTCGAGGATGAAGTCCTCGGTGGGGGTGTTGGTGAAGAGGCAGGTGGTTTCTGCGTAGGGTTCCGGGATCAGTCCGGGGAGGTACTGTTCGACGTATTCGATGACCCGACGGCGGTTGTCCGGGTTGATCTGTCCGTCCTGTTCTGCGGCCGATGGCAGGATCTTTCCGCCGTTGTATTCGGCGATCTTCTGTCCGCGGTAGCCGGCGTCGCGGCCTCCGGGCAGACCGTAGGCCTGCCAGCCTTCACGCTTGTGGATGAACGTCGGCCAGGGTGAGGCCTCGTGACCGGTGCCGTCGGCGTAGGGGAAGTGGTAGGCCTGTTCCTGGCGTACCTCAAGGCGCGGGATCGAGGCCAGGAAGGATGAGGGCAGTGCCAGCGATCCGAGCAGCTGGGGGAGCCAGCCGCCGGCGGCGACGATGACGTTGGCCGCGTGCAGGGACCGGCCGTCGGCGGAGGTCAGCACGTAGCCAGCATTTGAGGCGGTGATTGAGGTGACGGCCCAGTTGTTGTGGAGTTCCGCGCCGTGGGCCACGGCCTGGTCCACCATTGAGGCGACGGATTCGTGGGCGTCGATGACGCCGGCGTCCGGGTGCCACAGGACCTGGGTGTCAAAGGCGATTTGGGGCCATCGCTGCCGGGCTTCCTCGGCGCTGAGGAGTTCGTGGTCAATGCCGCGTGCCTGCAGGACGGCGGCGAGGCGTTCGGGCTGGCGGATGGCGCCGTAGTCCACGGCGCCGGCCGGGGTGATGAGCTGTTTGCCGCTGAGGCGGGCCAGTTCGTCCCATCCGGTTTTCGCTTCCTGGACGAGGCCGGCGTAGAACTCGTCGGGGTAGGCGTAGCGGAAGATCCGGGCGGAGCCGTGGGAGCTGCCTGCATCGTTGGCAGGGGTTGAGCGTTCGAGCAGGGCAACGTCGTGGCCGCGGGCGGCGAGATGCCAGGCAGTGGCAGCTCCGGACAGCCCAGCGCCGACGACGGCGTATTCGGTCGATTCCATGGGGCGGCTCCTCTTGGCGGGGGATGGGCAACGGGGCGGTGCCCTCCTCCCATCCAGTAACTCACCCGTGAGAGCATCCGGTCCAATATAATTTGCCTTGTAATTATTAGCGTCAGTCGAAAGAATCGCCATGGAACTCCGGCAGCTCAGGTATTTCCTCGTCGTCGCAGACGAGCTGCACTTCGGCCGCGCCGCCGAACTCCTGCACATCACCCAGCCGCCGCTGACCGTCGCCGTCAAGGGGCTCGAGCGCGAGCTTGGTGTCCAGCTCTTTGACCGCACCACCCGCCGCGTGAGGCTGACGGCAGCCGGCCAGGCGTTCAAGGAACGCATCCAGGCCGCCATGGCTGACCTGGACGACGCTGCCGGAGATGTCGCCGACGTCGCCGCCGGCAAGAGCGGCAAGATCAGGGTGGGCTTCGTCAGTTCCGCAAGCTACACCACGGTGCCCGAAGCCATCCGGGCCTTCCGCCATCACCGCCCCCGCATTGACCTCGTGCTCCACCCGCTCACCAGCGGAGAGCAGATTGAGCAGTTGCTGGACGGCAACCTCGACCTGGGCCTCATCCGGGACCCCGGTGACGTGCCCGGGCTGCGCCTCGAACTGCTGGGCGCGGAAGACCTGGTGGTGGTCCTTCCCGACACACACCCGCTGGCGGCGGCGAAGGCGGTCCGCCCCGCGGATCTTGAGGGGGAGCCAATGATCCTGTTTCCCTACCGGCTGATGCCCGGGTTCGTGGCGAGGGTGCTCCGGCTCTTCGGGACCCTGCCCACCCCGCCGGCCGTCGTCCAGCAGGCCATCCATCAGGAAACGGTCCTCGGCCTTGTCGCGGCGGGGTTGGGGGTCTCGGTCCTCCCTGAATCGGTGCAGCGGTTCCAGATGCCGGGAGTCACTACGCGCCGCTTTGTGGACAGGCCGCAGACGGAGCTTCACGTAGCCCGCCCTCTTGGCACTTCTCCCGCCGTGGATGAGTTCATCCGCTGCCTCAGGGGAGAGATTTCGGTATAAGTCCTGTGATCGCAGGTTGCACAGCCGGAAAAGTGAAATTACTTGAAGCTTGAACTAAATACCGCTACCGTTGATTCAAGCTTCAAGTAATTTTCTCCTGGAATGTCGAGGACCTCGAATGACCGCTTGTGTTGAAACCGCACTGCAGGCTGCGCCCCTGCCCACTGCCAGGCGCAGCCCCGTCAGTGTTCGCAGCCAAGTCACTGTGCCGCTGCGCTTTCCGGACGGATTCAGCACTACAGCTGAGGTGCTGACGTTCCGCGGCCTCGCGGACGGCAAGGAGCACCTGCTGCTCGCCTTGGGCCAGTGGGAACAGCAGCTCCTCGCACATGATGTGCCGCTGGTCCGGCTGCACAGCGAATGCATGACCGGCGACGTGTTCGGCAGCCAGCGCTGTGACTGCGGGCCGCAGCTGCGCGAGGCTGTGGAGGAGATCGCCGCGGCCGGCGGGTTCCTGCTTTACCTCCGGCAGGAGGGGCGCGGCATCGGCCTGTACTCCAAGCTCGACGCCTACGCCCTGCAGGACACAGGCCTCGATACCTACGACGCCAACCTGGCCCTGGGCCACGGCGAGGACGAGCGCGACTACACTGCCGCCGCCCAAATGCTGGACGCCCTCGGCGCCACCCGGATCCGTCTGCTGAGCAACAACCCGGACAAGGCCGAACAGCTGACGGCCCTCGGCATCGACGTCGCCGAACAGGTTCCCACCGGGGTTTACCTTTCGCCGGCCAACCACGGATATCTGGCGGCGAAGCGGGACCGTACCGCACACACGCTGGAACTTTCGAGGGCCGACGTCGGGCCCGTACCAGTGGTGCCGGTGGGCACCGTCCCCAGCCACGAGGAGATGCTCAGCCGCGTTGACGCGCTGGTTCCCCGGCTGCGGGAGCGGGCGGAGGAAACGGAGCGGCTGCGCCGCCTCCCGGAATCCACCATGAATGAGCTGAAGGAGGCCGGCGTGTTCCGGCTCCTGGCCCCAAGGGAGCTGGGCGGCTACGGCATGGGCGTGGAAACCTATGCCGAGGTTATCCGGCGGCTTGCCCGGGGCTGCGCGTCAACTGCCTGGACTGCCGGGCACCTGATCGAGCACGTGTGGATGCTGGCCCGCTGGCCCCAACGGGTCCAGGATGAAGTGTTCGCCAACGGACCTGATCCGCTGGCCGCGGCCACAAGCGCTCCCGTGGGCACAGCCCAAAAGGTCCCGGGAGGATTCTCGATCTCGGGCCACTGGAGCTTCGCGTCCGGGGTCATGCATTCGGAGTGGGCCCTGCTCTCGGTGCAGTCGGACGGCGTCCGGCTGCAGTGCCTCGTCCCCGTGGCAGAACTGGAACTGCTGGATGTGTGGCACACGGACGGGCTGCGGGGAACTGGCAGCAACGACCTGCGGGCGAAGGACCTGTTTGTGCCGGAGCACCGCGCCATGGACTGGACCTTGCTGAGCGCGGCGGACAACCCGGGCAGCCTGATCCACGAGGACCCGATGATCCACACCCCCATGGCCACGCTGCTGAACCTGGTGGCACCGGCGGCCGCCCTGGGAGCCGCCGAGTACGCTGTCGACGTCTTCCGGGAAAAGATGCTGGTGCGCAAGGTGAAGAACACCGTTGACAACCGGCAGGCGGATTCACCCCTGGCACAGGCCCGCTTCTCGAAAAGCTACGGACTGGTGGCCACGGCGCGGCTGCACTGGCAGGAGGCAGTCACGACGGTGGCTGGGTCCCATCAGCGCCTCCCATCAACGCTGACGGAAGACGAACGCGCCAGCTACCGGCTCTCCCTTGCCCTCGCCGGTGAGGCGGCGGAGGAAGCAGTACGGCTCGCCGTCGCTGGCTCGGGCGGGAGCGCCCACCGGCTTGCGCACCCCCTGCAGCGGATCCAGCGCGACGTGAACGTGCTCCTCAACCACCCGACCCTGAGCTTGGATCCGATCCTTGAGCAGGCGGGCCGGGGCCTGCTGGGGCTTGGGTTCACGGTTACTTCCTTCTAAATCGCTGCCCGGTTTCGTCCGTGCTCCGGTCAGCCCGGCGGGTTCATCACTCTGACGGTCCGGGGTGCCTGGAAGGACAGAAGCCGGATCCACTCGGGTTCGTGGTCCCGCAGCTGAATCCCCGGCAGCGCCGCCGCGGTTTCCTGGATGATGACGGCGGCCTCCAGTTCGGCGAGCTTGGCCCCGAGGCAGCGGTGGATGCCGGAACCGAAAACCAGACCGGTCGAAAGTCCACGCCCGGCCTCCTCCTGCGGGGGCGCGCTTTTGGGTTCGGTGCCTGCAGTGATCTGGTTGCCCGACAGTTCAAGCAGTATCTCGGTGCCGGCGGGGAGCCGGCCGCCGCCAAGGTCCGTGTCATGGGCGGTCACACGGCGCCAGGTGGGGACGGACGATTCCGTGGCCAGCACATGCCGGACCACTGACGTGGCGCCGGCTTTCGAGGCCGTTTCCCGCCAGCCCACGGGCGCCGCACCCTCCAGCAGCCGGAACAGCGTGGTGCTGATCAGCTGGGTGGTGGTTTCCTGGCCGGCGATCAGCAGGAAGTAGCCGAGCGAGCAGATCTCGGTCCTCGAAAGGCCGTGCCCGGCAAGGGACTTGAACAGGTTGCGCCCCGGAGCCGTCACCGAATCCGCCACGAGCCGGCGCAGCCAGACGTAAAACTCGGCGGCGCTGCTGGCCAGTTCAAGCTGCCGTTCCGGGCCAGGCCAGCCCCAGAACAGCTCCATGGAGTCGAGGCCCCAGCGCTTGAGGGCCGCTAGATCCCGCACGGGGAGTCCGAGCAGTTCGAGCATGACGACGGCGGGCGGAAACGCCGCCACCGTCTGCACGAGGTCCGCATGTCCGGACCGGGCGAGCTGGCCGGCGGCATCCGCGGCCGCTTCCCTGGCAAGTTCCCGGATTCGCGGCTCCATGGCGGCCACGGTGGCGGGCGTGAAGAAACCGGCCACCACCTTCCGGATTCCGCCGTGCGTGCCGGTGTCGTTGCTGGCCAGCACGGGCGGCAAGGCAAAGCCCGCCCGCTGCAGTACACGCAGGGCCGGTCCCTCCAGCGGCGTCACCGCCACCAGCGCATTGGCGGGGCTGAAGTCGGCAGGACGGTGGAGGACGTCGCGGACCGAATCCGGGTCCCGGACCACGAGGTACGGGCACTTGGACGCGCGGGGAGCTTCCGCGGGGCTGGCCATCGCTGCCGGCATCATGCCCGCACCCCGTTCAGCCACGCGGCGGCGCCGGCGCGGAAGTCAGCCGGGGACAATTCGGAGGCCTGCTCGGGAAGGGCCCCGAGGAGGGGAACCCGCAGCTTCCGGAGCACCTGCCGGTTGCTGTGGTGAACCGCGCCGGGGCTGACGGGCCAGCTGCCGAGCACGGTGCCGAGGACATCCAGCCCGCGCGCGGACAGTGCCTCCAGGGTCAGGGCTGTGTGGTTCAGCGTGCCGAGCCCCGGCCGTGTGACGACGACGAATGCCGCCGTCAGCAGCGACCCGAGGTCTGCCAGGGTGCCGCCGTCCGAATCCAGTTCCACCAACAGGCCTCCGGCACCCTCCACCAGGACGTGGTCGTGGGAGGCGGCGAGTTCGCGGATCCGCTCTGCGTGCGAAGCCAAAGCGGGCAGGGGCATCCCGTCATGGGCAGCAGCCGCGACAGGCGCCATGGGTTCCTGAAGGACGACGCCGGCTTCCGCCGTCACGCCCGCGAGCCGGACGATTTCGGCTGCGTCGGAGTCGCCGTCGGCGGCACCGGACTGGCACGGCTTGTAAACCCCGACGCTGCGGCCCGTAACGTGCAGGAGGGCGGCCAGGGCCGCCGTCGTGATGGTTTTGCCGACGCCGGTGTCCGTTCCTGTGACCAGAACGATAGGGGGCAGGTTCATGGAAGTTCCTCCAAAATGGCGCGCAGCACTGCGCAGCTGTCTTCGATTTCTTCGGGCGTGAGGGTGGCACGGGCGGTGAGCCGCAGCCGCGAGATACCGTCCGGAACGGACGGCGGGCGGAAGCAGCCGACACGGACTCCGGCCCGGCGCGCGGACTCGGCGGCGGCCAGGGCCGATTCGGCGGACGGCATGGGGATGGACTGGACGGCCCCCGTTGTCCGATCGGGGATTGCGCCGCGGCTGGCCAGGGCCGGCGCAAGTCCCGCGGCAAGGGCGCCTGCGTTGCCGTGCACGGAAGCCGCCCGCCACGGTTCGTCCCTAATGATCCGCGCCGCGGCGAGGGCAGCTGCGGTGGACGCCGGCGCCAGCCCGGTGTCGAAGATGAAGCTGCGGGCCCGGTTGAGGAGGTGGTCACGCAGCAGGGCGGATCCCAGGACAGCGCCGCCTTGGGAACCCAGCGCCTTGGACAGTGTGGCCGTCACGATCACGCTGGAATGCCCGGCAAGGGCGGTTCCGGCCACCGAGCCCCGCCCCTGAAAACTTCCGGCGCCGGTGACGCCGAGGCTGTGGGCCTCGTCGATGAGCAGCATGGCGTCGTGCTCTTCGGCCAGGGCCAACAGATCGGTGAGCGGCGCCTCGTCGCCGAGGACGCTGTAGACGGATTCGACGGCGACAATCGCCCGCGGTTCCTTACGGCCGGCGAGCAGCTTACTGGCGTCCTCAACGCGGTTGTGGGCGAATGATTCGGTGCGGGAACGGCTGAGCCGGAAGCCGTCGATCATCGAGGCGTGGCAGTGCTCATCGGCGACGATCAGGGTCCCGGGACCGCCAAGCGCCGTGATCGCACCGATGTTTGCCAGGTAGCCGGAGGAGAAGACCAGCGCCGCTTCCATGCCGGCCAGAGTGGCCAGTTCCTGCTCGAGGTCCAGATGCAGCCGCGTGGTTCCGGCCACCAGGCGCGAGGACGTGGCGCCGGCGCCCCACCGCGACGCGGCCTCAGCGGCTTTCCCGGCCACCCTCGGGTCTGTGGCCAGGCCCAGATAGTCGTTGCTGGCCAGGTCGATGAACTGTTCGTGCGCGGCGCGGGGGAGCGGGCGGCGGACCTGGCCCCGGCGTTCCCGGACGGCGGCCTGCCGTTCGAGCCATTCGGCCATGGAATTGCTCATGACGTACTTCCGGACCGGGCATGAACTCGTTCCAGGACCCCGGCTGCCTGAACCCCGGTTACATGGACCCCGGTTTCATGGACCTCGGCGACCGCCGCCGTCATCCCGGCGGCGATCTGCGCGATGTCCGCAGCGGTGCTGATGTATGGCGGCATGGTGTAGACGAGGTTCCTAAACGGGCGGACCCAGACGCCGTGGCGGATGGCTGCCGCTGTGACCGCGGGGACGTCGACGGCGTCATGCAGCTCGATGACCCCGACGGCGCCGATGGTGCGGACGTTCCGGACCGCCCCGAGTTCCAGAACGGGCGCCAGCCCGGACGCCAGACCGGTGCCGATCCGGGCGACGTCGGCCCGCCAGCGGCCGGTCTCGATGATGCCGAGGCTGGCGTTGGCCACGGCACACGCCAGCGGATTGCCCATGAACGTGGGACCGTGCAGCAGGGCACCGGCGTGGCCGCCGGAAACAGCCGCGGCCACCTCAGCGGTGCACAGCATGGCGGCGAGTGTAAGGTAGCCGCCGGTCAGGGCCTTGCCCACGCACATGATGTCGGGCACCACGCCGGCATGATCGGCCGCGAACAGCTCGCCGGTCCGGCCGAAGCCGGTGGCGATCTCGTCGAAGATGAGCAGCAGCCCGTGCCGGTCCGCCACCTGCCGGAGCGCCGTCAGGCATTCGGCCGGGTACGCGTGCATGCCACCGGCACCCTGCAGCACCGGTTCGACGACGACCGCGGCCAGTTCCACCGAGTTCGCGGCCGCAACCCCCGCCACGTCGGATGCCCACGCCTGCACCACTTCCGGGGTTGCCGACGCCGCCGCCGGAGGACGGGGCGCAAACACGTTGCCGGCGAGCAGACCCGGGAAAGCAGAGTGCATGCCGTCCACCGGGTCGCAGATCCCCATGGCCGCGAACGTGTCGCCATGGTAGCCGCCGCGGAGGCTGAGGAACCGCTGCCGCTGCGGATGTCCGGACGCGGTCTGGAACTGCACTGCCAGCTTCAGCGCCACCTCCACGGCGACTGAGCCGGAGTCCGCCAGGAACACCCGGTCCAACCCGGACCGGCCCGGGGCGGCAGGGGCCATGGCAACCAGGCGCTCGGCCAGTTCCACCGCCGGGGCATGGGTGAGCCCGCCGAACATCACGTGGCTGAACTTGTCCAGCTGCGTCTTGGCGGCGGCATCCAGCGCCGGGTGGCGGTAGCCGTGGATCACCGACCACCAGGAGGACATCGCGTCGATCACCTCGTGGCGGGTGCCGTCTTCACCGCGGATCCGCAGCCGCACGCCGTCGGCCGCCTCCACCTCCCACAGCGGGAGGTCCGGGGAGGCCGGTGCGTAGGGGTGCCATAACCGTGCGCGGTCCCGTTGAAGCAGGCCCATCGGGTGCGAATCCAGCGTCACGGGACCAGCGCCCCGTGGCGCGAGCATTCCGCGGACCAGCCCAGCGGCGTCACCTGGACTTTCATCCGGCGCCGGCAGGCGGTGCAGTAGCGCGGCGGTTCCATGGTCAGCCGTTCGCCGCACTCCCGGTGGGCGGACGACGCCGGGTGGACGCCGCCGTCGGACGTCCCGCCGCAGTGCCCGCAAAAGGTACCGCCGGGTGAGCGGTCGGGTAGCGATACCTCGTTCACAGCGTCTTCTGGAGTTCCTTGATGGGCATGTTCAGCTCGACCAGCAGGTTCAGGTCCGCCGTTGCCGGGCGGCCGAGGGTGGTGAGGTAGTTGCCGACGATCACGGCGTTGATGCCGCCGAGGAGGCCTTCGCGGGTACCGAGGTCGCCGAGGGTGAGCTCACGGCCGCCGGCGTAGCGCAGCACGGTGCGGGGCATCGCGAAGCGGAAAGCGGCGATGGCGCGGAGGGCGTCCTTGCCGTCCATGATGCCCTGGTTTTCCAGCGGGGTACCGGGGCGGGGGTTGAGGAAGTTCAGCGGGACCTCGTGCGGCTCCAGGGCCGCAAGCTGGGCGGCAAGTTCGGCCCGCTGTTCCAGGGTCTCGCCCATGCCGATCAGGGCGCCGCAGCACAGTTCCATGCCGGCGGCCTTGACCATGTGGCAGGTATCGAGGCGCTCCTCGTAACTGTGCGTGGTCACGACCTCGGGGAAGTAGCTGCGGGCCGTCTCGAGGTTGTGGTTGTAGCGGTGCACGCCCCACTCGGCGAGCTGGTCCACCTGGCGCTGGGTGAGCATGCCCAGGGAGCAGGCGATGTTGATCTCCACGGCTTCGTTGATACGGTCGATCGCGAACTTGATCTGGTTCATGAGCTTGATGTCGGGGCCGCGGACGGCGGCGACGATGCAGAACTCGGTGGCGCCGGTGGCGGCGGTTTCCTTGGCCGCTTTGACGAGTTCCGGGATGTCGAGCCAGACGCCTCTTACCGGGCTGTCAAAGAGGCCGGACTGGCTGCAGAAGTGGCAGTCCTCGGGGCAGCCACCGGTCTTGATGGAGATGATGCCTTCGACTTCAACGTCCTCCCCGCAGTGCCTGAGCCGGACTTCGTGGGCAAGCTGCAGTGCCGCCGGCAGGGCCGCATCCGGCAGGCGGAGCACTTCCTCTAGCTGCGCCTGTGTCAGCCCGACGCCGTCCTCGAGGACCTGCTGCCGGGCGGTTTCCAGGATGGGGTAGGTGCCCGGGGTAGTCGCGTGGCTTGTGGCTTCGCTCGCGTTTGCCTGAATCGTCATTGATGGGTCCTTTGCGTGTGATGGCTGCGGATATTCCTCCGAACTGACGCTAATTCCCCATCGAGGACAGGATTTTGTGGGGACCCGACAAGCAGATCCGCGGGACATTGGTCGGGTCCCTACTCTGGCGGCGAAAACGGCAAGGGCCGCCGTCGCGGTTGGCGGCGGCGGTCCTTGGGGCTTGTTGGATGAGCTTCTGTTGGTCGGGTTAGCCGTTGATGATTTGGGGGATGCCGAGGTGTTTGAGGCCTTCGACGCCGAATTCGAGGCCGTAGCCGGATTGTTTGGCGCCGCCGAAGGGGATGCGGGGGTCGACGGCGCCGTGTTTGTTGATCCAGACGGTGCCGGCCTGGATGCGGTTAGCGACGTCGCGGGCGGCGGGGAGGTTGGGGGACCAGACGGAGGCGCCGAGTCCGACGTCGAGACCGTTCGCCATGGAGATGGCTTCGTCGATGGTGGTGTAGCGGATGATGGGCAGGGCGGGGCCGAATTGTTCTTCGGTGACGAGGGGGTTGTTGTCGATGTCGGCCACGAGGGTGGTGGGGTAGAAGTAGCCGGGCTGGTCGGGGTCGGGGTTGCCGCCGGTGAGGATCCGGGCGCCGGAGTCTTTCGCGGCTTGGACGAGGGTGGCGACGGTGTCGTATTGGGCTTTGTTTTGGAGCGGGCCGAGGACGTTGTTCGCGGCGGCTGCGCCTGGTGGAGTGCGCGACCACCGGGACGGGCGTGCTGATGGTGACGTATCGGCCGGCCTAACGGCTTTCTTCCCGGTGACATCGGCTCCATACTCGATCTAGGTGTGGCCAAACACGACCAGTTGGCGGTGATCATGACGGACACGGGCAGCCGCAGGATCGACCTGCCCCTGATCGACCACCACTGCCACGGCGTTGTCGACGGCGAACTGGGCGATGACGGGTTCAGGACCCTGGCCACGGAATCCGACTGGCCGGGCCCGGCAGGCACAGACAGCCTCGATTCGCCCTTCGGCTTGGCGGTACGGCGCGTCTGCGCCCCGGTCCTGGGACTCGATCCCCTTGCGCCGCTGGATGAATACCTCGCGCACCGCCACGCCATTGGCGCCGCTGAAGCCAACAGGCTGCTGCTTCGCAGCACCGGAACGTCCGACTACCTCATTGACACGGGCATACGGGATGCACGGCTTCTTGACCCGGCCATCATGGCGACGCGTGCTGATGCCCGGGTCCGCGAGATTGTCCGCATCGAGAGAGTAGCCGAGGACCTCGCGTCCGGGTCCACCGCAGCCGGCTTCGTTGCGAAGTTCCCGGAGACGCTGGCGGCCAGAACCCGGGAGGCCGTGGGAGTGAAATCCATCATTGCCTACCGCCACGGTTTCGACATCCCGGCAGAGCGTCCATCCGGGCGGGATGTGCTTCAGGCGGCCGGCGAATGGTTCCGTACAGCCGAGAAGACCGGACGCGCCAGGATCACCGACCCCGTCCTTCTGAGGTTCGGGCTTTGGACGGGGATCGACACAGGCCTTCCCGTCCAGCTCCACGCGGGATACGGCGACTCGGACCTCCAGCTCTTCCGGGCTGATCCATCGCGGCTCAATCCACTCTTCCATGCGACCAGGTCACTGGGGGTCGATTTCATGCTGCTGCACTGCTACCCCTTCATCAGGGAAGCAGGCATCCTCGCCCAGGTCTTCCCGCACGTCTATCTGGATGTGGGCCTGGTTTCGCATTACCTGGGCCCAAGTGCCGGTGCCGCCATCCGCCAGGCGATGGAAATCGCGCCTTTCAGCAAGGTCCTGTACTCGTCGGATTCGTACGGCCTTGCCGAGCACTACGCCGTCAGTGCCGCCAGCTGGCGGACGTCATTCGCAGCGCTGATGGACGACTGGGTTGCCTCGGGCTGGGCAACCACGAACGACGCCGAAAGAATTGCCACGATGGTCGCCTCGGAAAACGCCAGGCGCGTCTACAACTTGAATCCCTGAAGCCCAATGCCGATCGCCTGAACAACGAAAGGAAAGCTGTGACTTCAAATCCAAAGGCGGACCTGGATCTCCAGCAGGTCAGGGCACTTGTCATTTCCTGCCTGGATAACGCAGGCGTATCCAGGGTCAAGGTTCTGCCCGCGACCAAGGTGGAAGATGCTTTCCACAACGGTTGCGGCGTCTCGGTGAGCGTCGGAGTCCTGTTGGCCGCCGATGACCATGTCACCCGGTCGTCCGGGATCGATCCCATTGTCGGTGACCTGCGCGGAATGCCGGACCGCTCAGGAGTTGCCGTCATTGACAAGGCAAGCGGCCTCGCCTGGGCGCCGGCCGACCTGGTGGACCTGCACGGTGCCCCTTATCCAACCTGCCAGCGCACGGCACTCAAACGCGTTGTTGCCGAGTGGGCAGCGGCCGGACTGGAGGTTTCGGCAGGCTTCGAACTGGAGTTCACAGTGTTCAGCGGGACCCAGGATGCGCCTGTCCTAGCACACAGTGGTCCGGGCTACGGCGCGGCGGCATTCCTGCAGCTGGAGGCCTGGAATCTGGACGTGCTGGCATCGCTTGTGGAGGCCGGCGTTCCGGTTGAACAGATCCATCCCGAGTATGGCCGGGGCCAGGTGGAAATAGCCCTGGCACCGCGGAACCCGGTTCAGGCCGTGGACGATTACCTTCTGGCCCGGTTCATCGTCGCCAGGGTTTCCCGCCGGCATGGATTGCTCGTTTCCTACGCGCCAATAGCTGATTCCACTACTGCGACCAACGGATGCCACATCCATTTCTCCGCGCGGAACGTAGACGGGAATGTGTTCTACGACGCTGCCGCCGTGACGCAGATGAGCCCGGCAGGAGAGAGCATGATCGCAGGCGTCCTCGCCAGGCTGGCGGAAAGCTCGTCATTGCTGGGAGGCAGCGCCCTGAGCCTGGCCCGGCTTCAACCCCAACAGTGGGCGGGGAGTTTTATCTGCTGGGGCACGGGCAACCGCGAGGCCGCCGTGCGCTTCGTGCCGGGCCTCAAGGGCTACGAGGACAAGCAATCGAACGTGGAAGTGAAATGCTGCGACGGTTCAGCCAACCAGTACCTGGCCGTTGCAGCAATTCTTGCCAGCGCGCTGGAGGGCTTCAGGGAACAGCAGCAACTACCCGCCGAAGTCACGGTCGACCCGGGGACATTGAGCGAGGCGGAGAGGGAACGCGCCGACATCCGGGCATTTGCCCCTGATATGTTGACGGCCCTGGACGGTCTTGACGGCAGCAGCTTCCTCCGCACTGCCTTGGGCCATGATGTGGTGGACTCCTATGTGGCAGTGCGGCGGGGCGAAGCCGGGCGTTTTGCCAGGCTCGACCGTGAGGCCGTGATTGCCGCCCTCCGCTGGCGGTACTAGCCGGCGATGAACCGTACAGCGGCATTCGACATTGGGCCTGCATCCAACACAGATCCTGCGTTCGCGCGCCTGGCCACCGAGGTGCAGAACGTTCAGGTGCTGTACCGGCAACTGCATGCCCAGCCCCGGGTCTCGGGGGACGAGGGCCACACCCTGGCCACGCTCGTGAACGAGCTGCCCGACTCATTCCGTAAGGAAATACTGGCCGGAGACATCGGCATCGTCCGCCTCGGTGGCGCCGGTGCCGCCGTCGCAATCAGGGCGGAGATGGACGCCCTGCCCATCGTGGAACGGACAGGCCTTCCCTGGGCCGCCACCAATGGGGCCATGCACGCCTGCGGACATGACGTGCACATGGCGGCATTCATTGCCGTTGCCCGCACTGTTGCTTCGCTAATCCCACTGCCGGCTCCGCTGGTGGGCATTCTCCAGCCCAGGGAAGAAGTCGGTGAATCCGGGGCCCGCGATGTACTGCGGGCCGGGGTGCTGGAGGCCCAGGAGGTGGGGGCCGTTATCGGAGCCCACCTGCAGCCGGCCCTGGATTCCCTGGCCTATTCCTGCACGCCGGGACCGGTCAATGCCGCCGCCGATGAATTCGAACTGGTCATCACCGGCCAGTCTGCGCACGGCGCCTACCCCCACCATTCTTCCGACGCCCTCCTCTCCGCCAGCGCCTTTGTGGTTTCCTGCCAGCAGATCGTTGCACGCAACGTCGATCCCACCGTGTCGGCGGTACTCACCGTCGGGACTTTCAGTGCCGGCGTCAGCCCCAACGCGATCCCGGAAGAGGCAACGGTTACGGGGACCATCCGCACCATGACGGAGCCGCAACGGCAGATGATCCACAACCGTCTCCGCCAGGTGGCAAACGGAGTGGGCCTGGCCCACGACTGCACGGTGCGCCTGGAGATCAGTAAGGGCGAACCGATCCTGGTAAACGACGCCGAACTTGCCGCCGAAATCGGACGCCGGCTTGGCGCCCGGGGGAATGAACTCCGTGAATTCCGTTCCTACGGTTCGGATGATTTTGCGTTCTACGCTTCGGCGGCGCGGGCAGCGATGATCTTTACCGGGACGCCGGCGGCGAGCGGAACCCTGCACGCCAGTACATTCGCGCCGGATGAACAGGCCGTCAGCCGTGTCGCCACAGCCATGCTCACCGGGTACCTTGCTGCCGCCCGGATGCTCGGTCAAGGCAGGGCATGACGTCGGCTGCTGCGGCCTATCGGTCAGGAATCGAGAAGCCGGGTCGCCGCGGTGGACATTAGGGTGAGGAGTGCCGTGAATCATAACCAGGAGGGCGCATGCCATACACCGTAGATTTCCAGAACGTGTCCACCGTTGGGCTGGAGACGTCCCCAGTGGCAGACGCGCTGGCGGGACTGCGCGCCAATGAGGCACGTTATTACAAGAACAAGTACGATCACGCGTTCACCGTCGAGCCCGCCGGCGACGCACCGGAGACGCTCGACTGGGTAAACCGCGTCCTTTCCGACGAGCGCAACATAGTCTTCTCAGCCCGTCCGCTCGAGGTTACTTCCTTCGAGGTGGACGGCCTCCGGATGGCTTATGTGTTCTACGAATCCGGGCTGGCAGTCAACGTGATGTACGGCATCGAACCGGGAGCGAAGCGTGCAGTCGGGTTCAAGCTCTCTCAGGGCATGGAGGTTCCCGACGAACTTGCAGCCAGCTTCAAGTTCGCGCGCCAAAAGTCGAAGCTGGCCGGGGAGATCCGCGGCTCCTACTTCGTGATCAAGGGCGAGTACTAGCGTGTACTAAGCAGCCCCACCAGGGCGACTGCCCGCCGTCGTAAGTGTCCGTTAACCGGCGGCGGGCGCCTTGGCTGCCTTGGCGGCGGCCTTGGCTGCCTGCTTGCTGGCGCGAACCTTCGTCAGCGACTCCGGATCCACGATGTCAGCCACCGAGAGGTACGAACCCTCCGCGCCGTAGTGGCCCGCTGCCTCACGCCAGCCCGGCGCCTGGAGTCCGCACTGCTTGCCGAGCAGCGCCAGGAAGATCTTGGCCTTCTGCTCGCCGAATCCGGGCAGTGCGTTCAGCCTTCGGAGGACTTCCTTGCCGTCCGGTTCGTCCCGGGTCCAGATGGCCGTTGCCTCGCCGCCCCACTCGCTTTGCACGGCCTCGGCGAGCGCCTGGACGCGGCCGGCCATGGAACCGGGGAAGCGGTGGACTGCCGGACGTTCCTTGAAGACCTCAACGAAGCCTGCCGGGTCGTGTTCGGCCACGGCGGCAGGACTGATGGAGCCAATGCGCGTGCGGATTTTTTCGGGTCCGGCAAAAGCCGATTCCATGGTCACCTGCTGGTCAAGCAGCATGCCGGTGAGCAGCGCGAAGGCGTCATCGCTGAGCAGTTTGTCGGCGGCATCGTCGCCGGTGATGTGCAGTTCCATGCGCCCATCCTCCCACTTCCGGCCCGTGTCACAGGCACGGCATAGTGAATCCGTGTCAGGATCAGTCATGGTCAACCGCCTGATGCTGCTCGACACCGCCTCACTGTACTTCCGTGCCTTCTATGGGCTGCCCGATACCATCCGCCGGGCCGACGGCACCCCGGTGAACGCCGTCCGCGGCCTGCTCGACATGATCGCGCGGCTCACCACCGACTACGGCGCCACGCATCTGGTGGCCTGCTGGGATGATGACTGGCGTCCCCAGTGGCGGGTAGACCTCATTCCCACCTACAAAGCCCACCGGGTGTCCGAGGCAGTGGCGGGTGCGGCCGATGTGGAAGTGGTGCCGGACGCGCTTGAGGCGCAGATCCCCCTGATCCGCCACGTGCTGGACTTGGCTGGCATCGCCGTCGTGGGGGCCCCGGAGCACGAGGCCGACGACGTTGTGGGAACCTACGCCAGCCACGCCAGCCTTCCGGTCGACGTGGTGACGGGGGACCGGGACCTCTTCCAGGTGGTCGACGACGACCGTCAGGTGCGCGTCATCTACACCGCCCGGGGAATGCGGAACCTCGAAGTTCTGACCGACGCCGTCGTCGTGGGAAAGTACCGTGTGCTGCCTGCGCAGTACGCCGACTACGCGACCCTCCGCGGGGACGCCTCGGACGGGTTGCCCGGCGTCGCCGGCATCGGCGAGAAGACCGCCGCGTCGCTGCTCCTGGAACACGGCACGCTCGACGGGCTGCTCATTGCGGCGGCGGATCCCGGAGGCGGGGTGTCGTCCTCGGTGCGCTCGAAGCTCACCGCCGCGGCGGACTATCTCAAGGTGGCCCCCACGGTAGTCAACGTGGTGCGCAATCTGGACCTGCCGTCCCTTGATGAAGCGGGCGCCGAATTGCACGCTGTCACCGGTGAGGCGCGGGACGAACTTGAGCGGCTGGCCACCGAGTGGAACCTCGGCGGTTCGGTCCGGCGGCTCCTGCAGGCGCTGGACCGCCGTCCCTAGAGTGTCCTTATTTTCCCAGCCCGGCCTCGGCGATCAGCTCCGTCAGCCACGGCCGGTGCTCGCGGTGGAAGGTCAATCCCTCAGGCAGGCCCTGCACGGAGGGCTCGGAGCCGGTGATGTCGATGGTGATCCGGCCGCCGCCCATGGGCGCGTTGGTGATATGCAGGTCGCCGTAGGAGGCCGGCAGCACCGGGTCCATCCACATGCCGCCCCGGGACACATGCGCGTCATACCGCATCAGGCTGGTCACCAGCATGATCGGCGTGGTGGCTGCCCACGCCTGCGGGGAGCAGGCCGTCGGATACGGCACCGGCTCAGTGACCTGGTCCCGGCTGAAGCCGCAGAACAGTTCCGGCAGGCGCCCGTCGGTGTAGTCCGCAGCCTCCAGCAGGGCCGTCGCGATCCGCTGCGCCTCCTCGACGAAGCCATAACGCAGCAGGCCCACCGCGATGATGGCATTGTCGTGCGGCCAGACCGAGCCGTTGTGGTAGCTGGCCGGATTGTAGGCACCCATATCGGTGCCCAGCGTCCGGACCCCCCACCCGCTGAACATCTCGGGGGTCATCAGCCGCTTGGCCACCAGCGGCACCTTGTCCTCGTCCACAATGCCGTGCCACAGGCACTGCCCCATGTTGGACGCGCACGCGTCAACGGGCCGCTTGTCCCGGTCCAGGGCGACGGCGAAATAGCCGCGGTCCGGGAGCCAGAACTGCTCGTTGAATTTCTTCTTCAACTCCGCCGCCTCTTCGGTGAGCTGCGCCGCCAAACCTGTGTCACCGGCGTCGTAGGCCATCCACGCCCGGGACAGGAACGCGGAGTAGACCAGCGCCTGGACTTCGCAGAGCGCGATCGGCGGCTCTGCCAGCGTCCCGTCGGCGAAGTTGATGCCGTCCCACGAGTCCTTCCAGCCCTGGTTGATGAGGCCCTGGTCATTGAGCCGCTCATACTCGACGAACCCGTCACCGTCCTTGTCGCCGTAATTCCTGACCCAGTCCAGGGCGCGGTCGGCGTGGGGCAGCAGAGCGGCGATGGTGTCCCGGCCGAAACCCCAGCGGCTCACCGAACCGAGCGCCATCACGAACTGCGGCGTGGCGTCGTTGCTGCCGTAGTAGGCCGATTTGCCGCCCAGCGCCAGCCCGCTGGAGACACCGAGCCGGACCTCATGCAGGATCTTCCCGGGCTCCTCCTCGCTCATCGGGTCCACCACCTTGCCCTGCCGGTCGGCGAGCGTCTGCAGGGTGCCCAGCGCCAGCGACGGATCCACCGGCAATGCCATTTCCGAGGCCCACAGCGAGTCGCGGCCGAAGAGCGTCATGAACCAGGGGGCTCCCGCGGCCACGACGATACGCTCCGGATGGGCCGGATCCTCAATGCGGAGCGCGCCCAGGTCGTCGTAGCTGCGCCGCAGTGTGCGCTCGATGGAGCGGTTGCCCATGTGCAGCTTGGGAATCTTGGCCACCCATTCCTGCCGGCGGCGGTCGCTCGGGGACAGGTCACCGGAGACGGGACGGATCAACGACGACGGCGGGACCCCGCCGCCGTCGGCGGCAGGCGCCACGCTTACCCGCGAACTCCACTCACCGCGCGGCGGGACCACCGTCCGGAACGTCAGGGAGTCGGCGGTGACCTCGGCGCCGCTTGCGTTGACCACGACGCTCTTGACGAGGTCCTGCCAGCCGGCCTTGATCACCAGGGAGTCGCCCTCTGGCCGGCGGGACTCCTCCCAGCGGCGCTGGACACGGGCTTCCTTCACCTCAAAGAGATCCGCGAAATCCGACTCAACGCTGAGGGAGACGATGCACTCGGTCTCCTTCGAGGAGTAGTTCCGGATGGTGATCTCCTCGCGGATGCCGGCACCCACCTCCCGCAGGCGCTCCACGATCAGGGGACTGTCCGCGTACCCGTCAGAGCGGGGAACCCGGCCAATGAACAGCGCCCGGTACGGCTCCTTGGTCTCCGCCGTCAGCGCCTCCAGGGGCAGGCCGTTCACAGACAGGTTCCAGCGGGACAGGATGCGGGTGTCCTCATGGAAAACGCCGTGCGGATGCTCCGGATGGATGTCACCGTTCGCCGAGGAAATGCAGAAGGACGAACCTTCCACCAGGGTGACCGTGCCCGACCCCACAGGACCGGCAGCCGTGTCAGCATTCCAGCCAGCAGCCATTCCCGCCTCCTTCGACGGCTCAGGATAGGGGCGGCGCCGTGCGGACCGGGGCCGCACTACCTTTCGCCGCCTACTCCGTTGGGCATGACGCTACGCTCGAACGCCCCCTGATAAAAGGTCTCTGGCGGCCCCCGGTGAAGACGGCGAGAATGGATTCGTGCCCCAACTTCGCGCCGGGACGGACAGCGAGGCGATGAACCCGGCGGCCCGCAAGGTGCAGCGCATCTACCTGACGCTGACACTCGGCAATACCCTTGCGGCGTCGTTCATCTGGGGCATCAATACGCTCTTCCTCCTCGACGCCGGGCTCAGCAACCTTGAAGCCTTTGCCGCAAATGCGTTCTTTACCGCCGGGATGGTGCTGTTCGAGGTGCCCACCGGCGTGGTGGCCGACGGCTGGGGGCGCCGGGTCTCCTTCCTGCTCGGCACCGCCACGCTGTCCGTCTCGACGCTCCTCTACTACCTGCTGTGGCAGCTCTCAGCGCCGTTCTGGGCGTGGGCAGCCGTGTCCGTGCTGCTCGGCCTGGGCTTCACCTTCTTCTCGGGTGCGGTGGAGGCGTGGCTGGTCGATGCGCTGCACTTCTCCGGCTACGACGGCGCGCTGGAGACGGTGCTCGGGCGCGGCCAGATGGTGTCCGGCACTGCCATGCTCATCGGGTCAGTCGCAGGCGGCGTGATCGCCCAGGCCACAAACCTCGGCGTGCCGTTCCTGATCCGCGTGGGCGTCCTGCTGGCCATGTTCGGAGTGGCCCTGTGGCTCATGCACGACGTCGGCTTCACGCCCGAGCGCTCGGCGCGTCCACTTCAGGCGACGCGCGCTGTCCTCTCTGCCTCCATCGAGAACGGCCTGAAGAATCCGCCCGTGCGCTACGTGATGCTGTCCGCGCCGTTCACTGCCGGCGTCGGGATTTATGTGTTTTATGCCCTCCAGCCGTTCCTGCTTGAGCTGTTCGGCGACCGCGGCGCGTACGCCATCGCGGGTCTGGCGGCGGCCATCGTGGCCGGTGCCGAGGTCCTTGGCGGCTGGCTGGCGCCGCACTTCCGGCGCCTGGTCCGCAAACGCACCACGGTGCTGATCCTCAGCGGGGCCGTCAGCGCACTGATCCTGGTGGCGCTCGGGTTCACGCGTGACTTCTGGCTGGCCCTGGTGCTGCTGGCGCTCTGGGCACTGGTGGCCGAGGTGGGGATCCCGGTGGGGCAGGCGTACCTCAACGACATGATCGATTCCAGGCAGCGGGCCACAGTGCTCAGCTTCGCCTCACTTATGGGCTCCAGCGGCGGCGTGGTGGTGCAGCCGCTGTTGGGCCGGGCAGCCGATGTGTACGGCTATTCGGCGTCGCTGGCATTCAGCGGCGTCATCCAGCTGCTCGCCGTGCCGTTCCTGTACGCCAGCCGCCGTCAGCGCGCCGCAGCAGACGAAGCGCACGGCCGCTAGAGGCAGGCTGAAGGTTCGGACCGGTGAATGTTCTCGCCGTTGAGAGTCCTTCCACCGCGGAGTAGCGTGACAGTACCGTCAACCCGCATTACACCGACCCGGGAGCGACCATGCCATACCTGAGAAGCCGAGTAGCAGCCGTCACCACGGCCCTGGCAGTGAGCGTGACGGCAGGCGCAGTTGCCAGCCCCGCGTTTGCGGATGAACGGGTGACCGAGAAGACTGCGACCGCCACCGGGTACGGCGGTGCAGTGAGCACCGTTGACCCGGAAGCGTCCGCAGCGGCCATCGACATCCTCCGCAGAGGCGGCAACGCGGCCGATGCCGCCGTCGCCGCGGCCGCGACCCTCGGGGTGACCGAGCCGTATAGCGCCGGAGTAGGCGGCGGCGGGTACTTCCTCTTCTACAGCTCACACACCGGGCATGTGAGCACCATCGACGGCCGTGAAACAGCGCCGGCCGCCATGCCGCATGACGCCTTCATCGATCCCGGTACCATCACCCCCGAAAACCCGGCGGGCAAGCCCTACAACTTTACGCCGGAGCTCGTCACCAGCGGCATATCGGTGGGCGTGCCCGGCACCCCGGCCACGTGGGAGCGCGCGCTGGACCGGTGGGGAACCAAGGACCTGGACGATGTCCTGGAGCCGGCCATCAAGGTCGCGGACCGGGGTTTTGTGGTGGACGATACCTTCCGCCAGCAGACCCTGGATAACAAACTGCGCTTCGAAGCGTTCACCTCCACCAGCAAGCTGTTCCTCCCCGGCGGTGACGCACCTGCCGTCGGCAGTATCTTCAGGAACCCGGACCTCGCGGCCACCTACCGGCTGTTGGCGGACAAGGGCACCCGCGGCTTCTACCACGGTGCGCTCGCCAAGGAGATAGCGTCAGCCGTCCAGGCACCGCCGAAGAGCAAGACCACCAAGCTGCCGGTCCCGGCCGGGCACCTGACGACGGCGGACCTGGCCAGGTACCGCGCCCTGAACCAGCAGCCCACCCACGTCGAATACCGTGGCCTGGACGTCTACGGCATGGCTCCGTCGAGCAGCGGCGGCACCACAGTGGGCGAGGCGCTGAACATCCTTGAGCCGTTCGACCTCTCCGGGATGTCCACGCCCAGCGCGCTGCACCACTACCTCGAAGCCAGCGCACTCGCCTTTGCGGACCGCGGCAAGTACGTGGGGGACCCTGCCTTCGTGGACGTTCCCACCGACGCCCTGACGGACCCGCTGTTCGGTAAGGAACGCTCGTGCGGGATTAACCCGAAACTGGCGGCCGTGAAGCCCGTGGCGCCGGGTAACGTGGCAAAGTACGACGGCGCGTGCCCGGCCGCCGCGGCGGCCCCCGCCAGTGAGCGGGACACCGAGAACATCTCCACCACCAACCTGACGGTCGCTGACAAGTGGGGCAACGTCGTCGAGTACACCCTCACCATCGAACAGACCGGCGGGTCCGGCATCGTGGTTCCCGGCCGTGGCTTCCTGCTGAACAACGAACTGACTGACTTCTCCACCGTGTACGACCCGAAGGACCCGAACCGGATTGAGCCCGGCAAGCGGCCGCGGTCCTCGATGTCGCCGACGATCATCCTCGAGGACGGCGATCCGTTCCTCGCCCTCGGCTCGCCCGGCGGCTCGACGATTATCACCACCGTCCTGCAGACCATCCTGAACCGCGTGGACCTGGGGATGAACATCTCCGATGCCATCGCCGCTCCGCGGGCAGCGCAACGGAACTCTGCCAAGGTCACGGCCGAGCCCGGGTTCATCACCGCGTATGAGAGCCAGCTGAAGCCGTTCGGCCACGAGTTCACCCCCTCCGGCGACGCGTTCACCTCGGCAGCAGAGATCGGCGCGGCCACCGCCATCGAGTTCAAGTCCGGGGGACGCCTGGTCGCGGCGGCCGAGCCGGACAGGCGCGGGGGAGGCTCCGCCATGGTGGTCAAACCCGCGAGGTGAGTCCCGCCGTCGTCCGTGGAAAAGCCAGCCGCTGCGGAAGGCGGGCCGCTGATGGGGAGCGAGCCGATAATAAGAAGTGCGCCGCTACGGCCGGCTGTCGCCGGGGCCCGGCAGCAACTGGAGGTTCCTGATCTGCGACGGTCCGAACTCCACCGTGAGCGGACGGATTTCCCAGGAGCCGCTCCGTTCCCGTGAACGGCGTTCCCCGGGCCCGTCTTCCCTTGGGTGGCCCTGCGGCTTCGGCTTGCCCACGGCAACGTGGGGGCGCCACCGCGGATACCTGTAGCCCAGGGCGCGGGAGCTGAGGATGAAGTCGTCCGGGTTGTCCACCAGCAGGTCATCAAGCAGTTCATGGAGGGCCTGGACGAGCGAGACCTGGAAGTCCCGCACGGCCTGGGGCACGTCCACCTCGAGTCCGGACACCCGGCCGCCGCCCAGCAGGATCAGCCGCTCCGCGGTTCCGGAGAAGCCCTCCAGCACGGGCAGGCCGCGCAGCCAGTCCGCAGTCCTGGCAACGGCCGCGGCAGGATCCGTGGCGCCCTTGGTCCACTCGGCAATGTCGGCGGCGAAGTCCTCCAGAATGCCGATGTGGAGCAGAGTCATGTGCAGTCCCTGCGGCCTGCGAAGCCCGTCCGCGTAGGCAGCGAGCTGTTCGTAGTCCGCGGGTCTGGTGCCGACGCCGAGCACCGGAACCTCAACTGTGATGCGGGGAAGCCTCAGCATCCGGACCCCCTTGTCCCTGGCCGCCATCGGAATTCTCTTGCCTGTGGTTGATGCCATTATGCGCCTCATGGTGCCCCAAGGTTTTCCCAAAGTTTTCACAACCTCCAGGGCCGACCATGTGCCCGGGGTGCAAGCTGGATGGCTGCGGAAACTAAACAGAACAACAGTGAGGACATGCCATGGGCGAGCTACGGAAACTCGGCACGATCGGAAGCCTTGGGCTGCTCCTGTCGGGCAGCCTGATTTTTGGTCCATCACAGACCGCCCTGGCGGCCACCTGCCGTGCCGGAACGGCAGTCCCGGTGACCAACCTCGGGGGTAAGGTCCTGACCGCCACAACCTTTGAGGGCAACACCCTGGCACCGTTCGTGGCGACTCGGTCAGGCAATGGAACGGTGGCCGTGGCCAGCCCTACGGCCCATACCGGCACGTGTTCGGTCCGGTTGCGGGCGACCGATACCGTCGGGTCCGTGGCCAACATGGGATACGGCCTGGAGGCCGGCACCACGCGGGCCAGCGCCGACGCCTGGGTCAACATCGTGTCCGGCGGACTCCGGGGGAACAACGTTCCCTATGTGCGCTTCTTCTCCGGTGCCACCCGGATCGCCGATGTCTTCCGCGACAATGCCACGGGCACGCCCTGGCTGCGGACCACCAATCCCAACGGGACGTTCTCGTTCACCAAACTCTCGGCGTCGAACATGCGCCTGGGCGCCTGGCACCATGTGCAGATGCAGGTCAGGGCCAACGGTGACAAGTCCTCCATCGAGATCTGGCTTGACGGAGCAAAGGTGTTCGCCAACAACAGGGTGACCCTCGGCGCCACGAGCCTGAGCAAGGTCCAGTTCGGAGCCGAGCACCCGCGTCAGATGGGTGACAGCTACGTCGACGACGTCGTCATCCGGAGGTAGCGGGTCCGAAGGTAGCGGCTCCGAAGGTAGCCGAGGTACGGCGGTAGGGCCGCCGTCCGGCGGTAGGGCCGCCGTCCGGCGGGCAGTACGGCCCCGAAGCTCCTGCACGGCCTGCTTTCCCAGGC
>NZ_JBHTSL010000066.1:0-29011 GCF_042795115.1 Arthrobacter sp. NPDC056493
GCTACCAGCCGAAAAAACAAAACACCCCCGGTCCGTAGACCGGGGGTGTAGCCGATGTCTCGGGACATCTGTAGTCGATGTCCCGAGACTTCACATGGCGGAGAATGGGGGATTTGAACCCCCGAGGGCGTTAACCCAACACGCGTTCCAGGCGTGCGCCATAGGCCGCTAGGCGAATTCTCCAGCTGCTCTTGAACCAAAAGCAGATACTAGGATACCTGAACTTTCCGGCATCTCCCAATCGGCCGAAAATGGTGCCATGTCCCAGCTGCACGCGCTCGTGATCTACGTTCCCGATTCCCACACCGAGGCGGTGCTCACTGCCATCGGAAACGCCGGCGCCGGCCGCCTGGGCGACTATTCACACTGCTCTTTCAGCGCGCCTGGCACGGGACGTTTCACCCCCTTGCCAGGCGCCCGTCCCTTCATCGGCACCACAGGCATCCCGGAGGAAGTGTCCGAGGTCCGGATCGAGTGCATCGTGGAAGAGGACGTGCTCGACGCCGTCGTCCTGGGATTGCGGCAGGCCCACCCCTATGAGGAGCCGGCGTTCATGAGCTGGCCCGTGAACGGGCACCGCTAAGACGACGGCGGGTGCCCGCGGCAGCCCCACCGGAGCCGATTCGGGCCACGCCCAAAGTTCGGGTAAAGTATCTGACGGCCCCTCATGTGGCGTCATCCTGTTGAACTCCCCCAGGACCGGAAGGTAGCAAGGGTAGATGGGCTCTGGCGGGTGCATGAGGGGTCTCTTATTTAATGTCAGTCCCTATAGGTAGGTTTTCCCTGTGACTGTTACAACTGCCCTTTACCGCAGGTACCGCCCGGACTCGTTCGCGGACGTTATCGGGCAGGAACATGTCACGGAGCCGCTGATGACGGCGCTGCGCAAGAACCGCGTGAACCACGCCTACCTTTTCTCCGGCCCGCGCGGCTGCGGCAAGACCACGTCGGCCCGCATCCTGGCCCGCTGCCTCAACTGCGCGAAAGGCCCCACGGACACCCCGTGCGGTGTCTGCCCCAGCTGCATCGAACTTGCCCGCGGCGGTGCCGGCTCCCTCGACGTCATCGAGATCGACGCCGCCAGCCACGGCGGTGTGGATGACGCCCGCGACCTCCGCGAACGGGCCACTTATGCCCCGGTGCGGGACCGCTACAAGATCTTCATCATTGACGAGGCCCACATGGTCACCTCAGCGGGCTTCAACGCGCTACTGAAAATCGTCGAAGAGCCGCCGGAACACATCAAGTTCATCTTCGCCACCACCGAGCCGGACAAGGTCATCGGCACCATCCGCTCGCGCACGCACCACTACCCGTTCCGGCTGGTGCCGCCGGAGCCGCTCATGGCGTACCTCGAGCAGCTCTGCCACCAGGAAAACGTCCCGGTGGCCCCCGGAGTGCTGTCGCTGGTAATCCGGGCCGGTGCGGGGTCCGTGCGGGACTCGCTGTCCGTGCTGGACCAGCTCATGGCGGGCGCCGGACCCAACGGCCTCGATTACGAGCTTGCCGTGGCACTCCTCGGTTACACCCACGCCTCGCTGCTGGACGACGTCGTCGAAGCCATCGCCGCTTCCGATGCCGCCACGGTCTTCCGCGCCGTGGACCGCGTCATTCAAACCGGGCACGATCCCCGCCGCTTCGTGGAAGACCTGCTGGAGCGCTTCCGGGACCTCATCATCGTCCAGGCCATGCCGGAAAGCGCCCAGGCCATCCTCCGCGGCATGCCGGCCGACCAGATCGCCCGGATGCAGAGCCAGGCCCACAATCTCGGCGCGGCCGAGCTGTCGCGCGCGGCCGACGTCACCAACACCGCACTGACGGAGATGACGGGTGCCACGTCGCCGCGGCTGCACCTGGAACTTCTCTGCGCCCGTATCCTGCTGCCCAGCTCCGAGCAGACCGAGCGCGGCATTGCTGCCCGGATCGACCGCGTGGAGCGTCGCCTGAACTATGCGGGGTCCGACGCCGGAGCTCCGGCCGCCGCTGCGGTTGGGCCGGCCGCTGCGGCGCCGGCGGCCGCCGCCCCTGCGCCTGCAGCGGCTCCGGCGGCTCCGGCGGCTCCGGTTGCTCCCGTGGCTCCGGTTGCTCAAGCAGCGGCTTCTGCGGCTGTTCCGCCTGCCGTTCCGGTTACTCCCGCTGCCTCGGCCGCTCCCGCGCCGGCCTCGGCTCAGGGCGCGCCGCAACTACAGGGACCGCCCAGCATCCAGGCCGCACCCGCCGCTGAGGACGCGCCCGGACGGGAAGCCCTGGCGGCACCGCGAATCACCACTGGTGACTGGCCAATGGATGACGCCGCCGCACTTGACCGCCGCCCAGCCCCGGACTCACACGGCGGCGAGAACCGCGGGCCGGCGGCCCAGCGGCCAGCCGATTCGCCGGCATCCGCCGCAGGTCCTGAACAGGCGCAGCGCCAACAGACCCAGCACGAACAGCGCCAGCGGCCGGAGCCGGCGGCGGCACAGGCGGCCCCGTCTGCCCCCGCCCCGCAGCCCCACGCACAGCCTTCTTCCGGCGCAGCCACTGCCGGTGCGGCTCCCGCCGGGTCGCATGCCGACGTCGAGGTACTCCGCCGCGCCTGGCCCGAGGTCCTGCAGACCCTGGCAAAGATCAAGCGGAGCACGTGGGCACTCGTGGAGCCCAACGCCCAGGTGGGCCAGTTCGACGGCCAGGTCCTGACGCTCGTCTTCAGCACTTCCGGGCTGGCCGGCGCCTTCGGCAGGGCAGACCACTCCGAGAATCTGCGCCAGGCCATTCACAAAACGATCGGCATCGACTGCCAGATCACCGCGATGGCAGGCGCCGGCAGCTCAGCGAGCTCTGAACCAAACCCAAAAGCGCCTACTAGCCGGGATATTCCGGCTACCACCACCGACGCCGACTGGGGCTTGGCACCCAACGCGGATGGCCGCGGACGGCAGGAGCCTGCCCCGGTACACGCGGAGGCAGCAGCGGCCGCACCGGCGTCGCCAGTGCCGGCTGCCGTGCCCGCCCCGGGGAATGCTTCTCCGTCTTCGTCGGCCACCCCAGCGGTATCCGTGCCGCAGTGGTCCGGGCCAACGATCACGCCGTCCCTGCCGGACGCAGCAGCCCCCGCCGGCGCCGGAAGCGCTCCGGGCGCATCCGGCACGGCTGCGCCCGCTGCCCCGGCCGCATCTGTCGGCACCGGCAGCCCTGCCGGAGCGTCGGGCCGTGGACTGTCCGCACCCGCCGCGCAGCCTGTTTCCGCCCAGGAGAAGACGGCACACGGTCTGCAACAGCAGGAATCCGGCGACTACTCCTATCCAGATGACGACTGGGGACCTCCGCTGGACGAGGACGCCCCTCCGCTGGATGAAGAGCCTCCCATGGACTGGGAGCCGTCACGCCAGTGGCAGGGCAGCCCTGCACCATCGGCGGGGCCGGAGATTAAGGCGCCAGCGCCGAAGCCGCCTGTCGAGTCCGCACCGTCCGCTGCGCAAACCCATGCAGAAAGTGCCGCCCCGGTCCAGGCAGACCGCCAGCCGGCTCCAGGCGCCTCGGCCGATCCATGGACCCGTGCTGTGGAGCAGACACCTGGTGTGTGGGCCCTCAGTTCCGAGAGCAACGTGGGCAAATACCCGGGGGCTGGCAACGACCGCGACGAGCAGCCCACCGGCTCCGCTGCACCGGTGTACCCACCCGCCGCCGCGCAGCCGCCTAACAACGGCGGTCCTGCCGCTGGAGGCCGGCCCTCCGCTGCGCCGGGTGAAAGCGCCCGGGGCGAGCGCGCCCCGGACCCTGCCGTGAGCGCCCCTGCGGAGAGTGCGCCGGAAATTGCCGGGCGCGATGTCCCGGAGTTCGAACCTGCCTACGCCATGGCGTCCGCGCCGGCGACTGCCGGCCACGAGTACGGTGCACCCACCCCGGCCCAGGGTGTCCGCGCGCCTGCCGTGACTGCTGCCACCGACGCCGCCCCGGTCCGGGTACCCGTGTTCGCGTCCGGCCCCGGACCAGCGATGCAGGCACGACCAGCGATGCAGGCGGGACCGGCGATTCAGGCGGGACCCAAAGCTCAGCCAGGGTCTGCAGCTCAAGCCGGGCCGGCGGTTGCCGCTGCCCGCACCGCTGCACCGGAGCCAGCATCCGAGGCTCCCGCCAGGGGCAAGCTGAGCCTCTACCAGAGGCTCTCCAACAGCCCGGAGGCCGAGGCGGGCAGGGCCAAGGCGCCCGTGCGGAGCACGGAGGAACCTGCGCCATACGTGCAGGACATCCCCAGCGCCGACGACGAAACCATCGAGGAATCGGGCGTCTTTGGCCGTGCCGCCGTCGAGCGTATTCTGGGCGGAAAGCTCATCGAAGAACGGTCGCTGGGCGGCAGCCCCCTGGCGCCCCGGTATTAGGCGGCGGCACCCGGCCGTGAAGCGGCTCCCGCCCGAAGCGAGGACCCGGGCCGGGCGGGCCGCCCCGCGACGTCCCGGTGCCCCGCCTGGTGGCACCGGCCAACTTCAACCAAGCAATCGAGGAAAAAGTGTACGAGGGTGCAGTTCAGGAGCTGATCGACGAGCTCGGACGCCTTCCCGGTGTGGGACCGAAGTCTGCGCAGCGGCTGGCGTTCCACATCCTGGAGGCAGACCCCCAGGACATGAAGCGCCTGGTGGAGGCCATCACCACCGTTAAGGAACGGGTCAAGTTCTGCACCGCCTGCGGCAACGTGACCGAGCAGGAACTGTGCAACATTTGCCGCGACCCGAGACGCGACCCTTCGGTCATCTGCGTCGTGGAGGAGTCCAAGGATGTACTGGCTGTGGAGCGCACCCGATCATTCCGGGGCCGCTACCACGTGCTCGGCGGTGCGATTAACCCGATTGCCGGCGTCGGCCCGGAGCAGCTGCGGATCCGCGAACTCCTCAACCGGCTCAGTGACGGCGCCGTCCAGGAGATCATCATCGCCACCGACCCGAACCTTGAGGGCGAGGCCACGGCCACCTATCTGGCACGCATGCTGCAGTCCATAGGAATCGCGGTCACCCGTCTCGCTTCCGGGCTGCCTGTGGGCGGCGACCTCGAGTACGCGGACGAAGTCACCCTGGGCAGGGCGTTCGAGGGCCGCCGGAACGCCCTCAGCTGACAGCAAGGGTCATAATTCCACAGCGGGCGGACGGCGGCGATAAACTGATCAAACCAGTATGCCGCCGTGCCGCAAGGCCGCCTGGCCTCCAGAACTCCAATTTGATCCAGTGAGGGTGCACGCATGAGTATGCCCAGTACCGATGTGAAATCCGAACCGCGGCCGCAGGAACTGCCCGCAGATGCTGCTGTCACCGCGCAGCTTATTGTGCAGAAGTTCGGCGGCTCCTCGGTGGCGGACGCTGAAGGCATCAAGCGTGTGGCCAGGCGCGTGGTCGACGCCCAGAAGGCCGGCAACGAAGTCGTTGTCGTCGTCTCCGCGATGGGTGACACCACCGACGAACTCCTTGACCTTGCCGCCCAGGTCACCGACTCGGCACCGGCCCGCGAGATGGACATGCTCCTCTCCGCCGGTGAGCGCATCTCCATGGCCCTGCTGGCCATGGCCATCAACAAGTTCGGCGCGTCCGCGCAGTCCTTCACGGGTTCCCAGGCCGGCATGATCACGGACGGGATCCACGGCAAGGCCCGGATCATCGACGTCGATCCGCACCGCATCCGCACCGCCCTGGACAAGGGGCACATTGCCATCGTCGCCGGCTTCCAGGGCATGAGCCGCTCCACCAACGAGATCACCACGCTCGGCCGCGGCGGCTCGGACACGACGGCGGTGGCCCTTGCCGCAGCCCTCGAGGCCGACGTCTGCGAGATCTACACCGACGTCGACGGCATCTACACCGCTGACCCCCGCGTCGTTCCGTCAGCCCAGAAAATCGACCGCATCTCCAGTGAGGAAATGCTGGAACTGGCCGCCTCCGGGGCCAAGATCCTCCACCTCCGGTGCGTCGAATACGCCCGGCGGTTCGGCGTGCCGCTGCATGTCCGTTCCTCATTCAGCCAGAACGAAGGCACCTGGGTCCTGCCCGGCGCCGATGACAAGATCACGACTCAAGAGGGAGTTGCCTTGGAGCAGCCAATCATCTCCGGTGTTGCACACGACCGCTCGGAAGCAAAGGTCACCGTTGTGGGTGTTCCGGACATCCCGGGCAAGGCGGCCGCGATCTTCCAGGTCATTGCGGACGCCCACTCGAACATCGACATGATCGTCCAGAACGTCTCCACGCACGGCACCGGCAGGACCGATATCTCCTTCACCCTGCCCATCGTCGAGGGCGCCGACGCCCTTGCCGCCCTCCGTGCTGCGCAGGCCGAGATCGGTTTCGAAAGCATCGAGTACAACGAGCAGATCGGCAAGCTGTCGCTGATCGGTGCCGGCATGCGCTCCCACCCCGGGGTTTCGGCCACGTTCTTCAAGGCCCTGTCCGCCGCAGGCATCAACATCAACATGATCTCCACGTCGGAAATCCGCATTTCCGTGGTGACCCATGCTGACCTGCTCGATGACGCCGTCCGCGCCATCCACAAGGCATTCGACCTGGACAGCGAAGCCGTCGCCACCGTCTACGGCGGCACCGGCCGCTAAAGCGCCTCGAAGACAGAAGCCCGGTGCGTTCGCGCACCGGGCTTCTTCATTTGATGACGCTTGTCACTTATCCAGATCGCCCTTGCGGACAGCATAGTGGTGCCCTTCCGAGTCAGTCTCGACTTCGAACTGGGCCAAATCATCTTCGGAAGCATGCTCATAAGTGTCGTGCAGGTGAACCACCGGCGCAGCTGAATCGCCTACGGCGGCAGGGCCGAATACGAACCGGAGCCTATCTGTCAGGTTCATGAAGCCAGTGAGCACATGTGCCACAAGTCCCACCCCCTTCCCTGCTTGAAGGCGTCAGAGCGTCTGCCCTTCGATTGCCAGTGCCCTTATTTTACGCCGGGACCCCGGAAATGAACCCCGGCCGGAATGGTTCGGCAACCGGCATGGTTCAGCAACCGGCCTGGTTAACGGCTGGCACTTCAGCGCCTGCTAGCGCAGCGACTTGTCGTCCGGGTTGCGCGGCACAACGTATGTGCTGCCGTCCGGGCGGTGGATAGTTTCCCACTGCTGGGTTTCGGCCTCGCGCTGCGCGAGAAGTTTGCGGTTCTCCTCGGTCATGTCGTGCACCAGCGAACTCCTGTGGGCGGGGCCAAAAACCGCCCTGAGCCTGCCTGTTGCCCGCATGAACCGCTGTGCGGCGTTCTCTTTTGCCACGGTATCCACTCCATTTCGGGACTGCTGCCACTATCAAGGATACACGAACGATTAGTGCACTAACGATCACGCAACCTGCGCTGCCCAGTTCTGGCATCCTGGCGTTAAAGCACGACGCCGGGACTCACAACCAGCGGTGAGTCCCGGCGTCGTACGTCCTGGGATCAGGTGCACTACGGCACCGGGCGCACCGCCACCGGTGAGCGGACGGTGTTGTCGCCTGAGGTCCACGTCAGGGACCCGGTGGAGTACGCATTCAGCGCAGCCCCTGCGGTAGTGAAGGTGATGGTGAACGTGGCACTTTCACCCTCGGCCAGCGTCACTTCTGCCGGACTGACGGTGGCGGTGATGCCCGGAACCTTAATCGTCGCCCGGTACGTTCCTGCCGTCACCGCCGTGACCGACCGCGTGACGGTCTGGCTGCCGGACATGGCGCCCAGCGCCACAGACGGAAGGTTGACGTCCTTGGCTGCGATGGGGGCGACGCCAAGGTCGATTCCCTGCCCCTGGAGGAAGCCCATCCAGTCACTGATGCCGGCGTCGTACACGAGTCCCGGGGAGTCGAACCGGGCGGGATCAACCTGGCCGGAGCCCTGGGCAAAGACGTCATGCGAGTCGGCGCCCTTGGCATCAACCAGGTCGTAGGCCGTGGTCATGATTGCGGACTTCACGGCTGCGGGGGACCATTGCGGGTTCTTGCCCAACAGCAGGGCTCCCGAGCCGGCGATGTGCGGCGACGCCATGGACGTGCCGGACAGGAAGCCAAAGCTCTCGCCGTTGAAGCCTATGGGCGAAACAGCAGCCAGCACTGCCACGCCGGGAGCTGCCACGTCCGGCTTGAGCAGGTCTCCGTCGGAGGCCAGGGTCGGGCCGCGCGAGGAGAATTCGGCGATCTGCGGCACGGGCGGGGGTTCGGCCCCCGTGGTGTCGGTTGCCTTAAGGCTTGCCGTCATGCCCGGCGTTGCAGCCACCACGTCCTTGATCTTCGGGTCGCCCACATGGACAGTGGGCACGCTGTGCAGGTCGGCGTCGAGCGAGCCCGGCGTCAGGTTGACCAGGACCATGCCCACACCGCCTGCGCGCTTGACCTCGGCGCTCTTGTCAACGCGTGCCACCACGCCGCGGTCGCAGACCACGATCTTGTCGGCAACCTTGGCGGGGTCCAGCGAGTTCGGCGCACACAGTGCCGCGTCCGTAGCCAGGGCGGCTGCCGCCTTCACATCCACAGCCAGCACAATCGGCTTGGAGTCCACCTCGCTGCCCATGACGCTTGCACCGGCGAATTTGCTTCCGTCCGACAGTTCCGCGGTTCCGCGCAGCGTGTTGTCGAACGTCGAGGCGGCCACGCTGGTGATCCAGGGGCCGGCATGGTTGACCGTTGAGGCCGTCGGGCCGGAGTTGCCGGCGGAGGCAGCCACGAAGATCCCTGCGGCCGCGGCGTTAAGGAAAGCAAGGGAAACGGCGTCGGTGGTGGAGTTGTTGTTTCCCGAGATGGAGAAGTTCAGCACGTCCACGCCGTCGAGGACGGCATCCTGGATGGCGTTGAGAATGTCTGATTCAACGCACCCGGTGGCCTCCGGAATGGCGCCCTCCCAGCAAACCTTGTAGACGGCGATCTTTGCCGCCGGCGCAACGCCGGAGCTCTTGCCGAAGTCGCGCCCGCCGGCCGTCTGGGTGACATCGTTGTTTCCGGCTGCGGTGCTGGCCGTATGTGATCCGTGGCCGCTGACGTCCAGCGGCGAGAACTTCTCATTCGGGGAAATGAATTGCGGGGGAACCGCGGCCCTGTAGGCCTTGTCGTAGAACCGGGCACCGATGACCTTGCTGTTGCATTCCGTGCCGTCGAACCCGTCACCGGCCACGCAGTCACCCACGAAGGTCCCGCCGTTGGCCTTGCGCATCGCGATCACGTTGCCCTGAAGGTGGTACGGCTCGCCAACATTCGGTGTGCCGGACAGCGGATCAACCGGGTCACCCGCGAAGAACGGGTTATCCGGCGTGTAGCCGGTGTCAATCATGCCCACGACGATGCCCTTGCCAGCCTCATCCGGACCACCGAACTGCTTGTCCCACACGCCGTCGCCGCCGGGCAGTCCGAGGAAGTCTGTGCTTGAGTAGTCCGGTTTGCGCATGCTGTCCGGGACCACGGCCAGGACGTCGCCGTCACCCGCGAGCGCCTTCGCCTGAGCCGCGGACAGGATCGCACTGAAGCCGTTGAGGGCCAGGGTATAGCTCCTGCTGATGGTCACGCCCCTGGACGCTGCCTCCTGCCGCTGCTTGGCCTTCAGGTGGGCATCGTATTTGCGTGAGTTGGGACCCGACGGGTTCAGCTTCTTTCCCTTCGGCACCGCCGTCCCGGGCATGCCGGGGACTCCGCCGGCGTAGGTGGCCAGCGGTTTGTCCTTGAGCATCACGATGTAGTGGCCGTCGTCGAGCGGGGTTGCCGCCGGCTGCGCGGCGGTTGGCTGGAAAGCGGCCGGCTGCGCCGATGCCGGCGCCGGAGCCGCCGCCGTTGGTCCGGCGAGGCCCTGGCCGATGACCATGGCAAGGGCTACGGCGAATACGGCCGGCAGCCTTCGGCTGTGTCCGGGGCGGGTAGTGGATTGCTGGGGGATCATGGGGGATGCCTTCCTTGGTTCAGGACCTGTAGACCTTCGGTCCCACGAACTGGACGCTCTGCCCCCCATGGGCGTCATCACTATATGGTTATGCCGCGCACCCGTTGATGTCAGAAAGATACCGCGGACGCCCCCAAGAATCGATACCCTTCCGTTAGCAATTGCCGGGTACCGTTATCCGCCTGTACCGGACCGCCGGGGGCCCCGACGGTAGAATGGGAAAAACTTGAGGAGACCCGGCATGCGCAAGCAACTGATTTCTGTGCTGCTCGCCCTCGCAGCGATGGGCGGTCTCGCGGCCTGCACCCCGAACAACGGAACCGGCCAGCCTTCGGCCACGCCGGGAACCACCACCGGCTCCCCCGGGACCTCGTCGCCAGGGACTGCAGCCCCCGGCACCGAAACCCCCAGCACCGGCACTCCCGGTACCCCGTCGCCCGGTATTACACCGCCCGACGCCGAAACGACAGTCCCGGCGCCCGCGCCCCCTTCCGCTTCTCCCCTGCCGTCCGGACCCGGCGCCGGCGATGCCGAACTGTCCATCACGGTCAAGGCGTCGAAGGACGGCAAGGCCGTCAACTACACGCTGGTCTGCAAGGACGGCGCGCCGATGGCAGAGAGCCAGCACCCCAACGCAGCCGCAGCCTGCACGGCCCTGAAGAACAACGCCGCCATCGTGAACGCCGCCGCCCCGCCGAAGGGCATCTCCTGCACACAGCAGTACGGCGGACCGCAGGTGGCCACCGTGACCGGCGAAGTCAACGGCACCCCGGTGGAGACCTCCTTCGCCCTGCGGGACGGCTGCCAGATCGGTGCCTGGAATGCCGCGAAGGACATCCTCGGTGCTGCAGGCGGGGCGCTTTAGCACTGTGGCAGGCACCCTATTGACGATCCCCGCTGTCCAGGTCCTCTCCCCCGGCGGCTGGAGGGAACGGGAAGCCGCCCACGTCCACAGGGTGCGCCGGTACGCCGATCCCTACCTTGCCCGCCGCTCTGCGGGGAGGAAGCACCCCGTAGAGGACTTCCTCTTCACGTACTACACGCAAAAGCCCGGCCAGCTGCTGCGCTGGCATCCCGGGGACGGCGCAGTGCTCGCCGGAACTGAGGCTGCCGCCCGCAAGGACTGGAAGTACTACAAAGCGCTCGACGGCGCCCGGCTGGCCACCGCGGGCCTGCCGGCCGGCAGCACCGCGGTGGCGTTCGACCGGGAGGCTTTCCTGGCCGAACGGCGCGACGCCCTCGTGTTTGCCCGGATCATTCTCGCCGGAACGGCCGCCCGGCCGGCACAGTTCGGCTGCTTCGGCCTGCATGAATGGGCCATGGTCTACCGGCAGGAGAAATTCGAGCTGCGCCACGAGTACCTCAAGCTCCGGCTGGGTGGTACGGGCACGGACAAGGTGGTTGAGGACAACAGAATCCGCTGCTCGCACTTCGATGCGTTCCGGTTCTACACACCCGACGCCGTGCCCCTGAACGAGCTTTCGCCCAGCCGGGAGAACCAGCGGACCATGGAGCAGCCGGGCTGCCTGCACGCCAACATGGACCTCTACAAGTGGGCGTACAAACTCTCGCCGGCCCTGCCGAGCGAACTCGTGATGGACTGCTTTGAGCTGTCGTGGCGGGTGCGGGCGATGGACATGCAGGCCTCCCCCTATGACCTCACAGACTGGGGCTACCCCGCGATTCCGATCGAGACGCCCGAAGGCAAGGCTGCCTACGTGGAGCAGCAACGCGCCTTCTCGGCCGAAGCCCAGGAGCTGCGCAGCCGGCTGCTTGCAGCCCTCACGCCGCTCTTCGACAGCCTGGGAACGGAGACGGAACGATGAGCGATACACCCGCATCGCCGGGCCGGGGCCCGGACACCGGCCCATACCTGGCCCCGAACCTCGACCTGACCGTCGCCCTCACCCACTCGCCCGGCGGTCCGGAACACGTCTTTGTCCTCGTCAGCCGTTCCGGCCGGCTGGTGGAATCAACGCTGCCGGATCCGCCGGCGGCGATTGCCGCCGTCGAACGCTTCGGCGAACGGATCTTCTTCCCGGAACCCGGCCCGCCCAAACTGTGCACCCAGCAGTACGGCGGCCCCCAGGTTGCAGTGGTCACCGGCACCTTCAACGGCCGCACGGTCAACTCCCGGTTTTCCCTGACGGACGGGTGTGAAATTGGCCGCTGGCGGGCGCTGTCCCCGCTCCTGGGCGGGGTGGCGGGGTCCACGGGCGCCATCTGAGCTGCCCGAATCTCCTTAAGTTCCTGGCCGCGGTCCAAGACGAGTTTTTGTCCACATATCGCGACTTGCGGGGCGTTCAGCGCCCATTATCTGGACGAAAACTCCAACCGAACGCACAGCGAAGGCCGGCGGGACTCTGGCATGTTGCGCCACGCCCGCCGGCCTTCGCTGTGGGGCCCTTTCGGGGGCCCGGTTCCGGGACCTTCCTAGATGGAGTTATCCGGTGACCGCGTCAGGTCCTCGTTCTGGACCTTCCCCTGTTCCTTCTTTTTCTTCGGATCTTCCGAAGCCGGTGCAACCGCGACGGCGCCGCCCGCTGCCACCACAACGCTCACGAACGTCGGGGAACTGGCCCCGTCGAAGGTGATCCGTCCGATGTAGGAGCCGGGAGCCAGGTTCTTCCAGGTGAGGGCGAGCTTCCCGCTGAGCCCGTTCGCAAGGCGGACTGGGTCAGGAGTCACGGTGGCGTTGCCCTCATTTGCCCCCAGGACCGCAGCGTCCACGGAGGCCTTGGTTGCCTGTTGGTTGGGACTGTCGTAGAGATTCACGAACATCCGGTAGGTGCCCGCAGCGGGGTTCGGAATCGAGACGGACTCGCTCGCCGACGACGTGGCGACGACAATTCCCTGGCCGTCCGGGGTGACCACCACCATGTCGAAGTCGGCGCTCTCATCCGCGGAAATCACGGACAGCTTGGCCAGGGGCACGCCCGCCGGAACTTCCACCGTCTTAACGAAGTTCGACGCATCCGCCTCGTACCGGAAGGGACCGGGCACGAGTTCGATGGCGGAGGAGTCCGCTTTCGACAGGCCGTCGAGCGTCACGTTCGTCGGCGAGTTCGTGCCCGAGACGATGCCGATGTTCCCGGAACCGTTGGCCCCCTGGGAGGTGAACGCAATGTTCTTGGGAGCCACCACCGACTGCGGCCGGACGGCGATCGGTGAGGTCACCGTCTTGTTGGCACCCCGCCACGTGAGCGAACCCGCGGCGAACGCGCCCAGCTTGGCGCTTTGGTTTTCAAACGCCACCTTGAACGTGCGCTTCTCGCCGGCCGCATTGAAGGACAGGACCGACGGCGTCACCGTCACTTTCACTCCGGGCACGCTGGCCTTGGCGCTGTAGACGCCCGGCGTCAGCGCTGTCACCGTGCGGGTGACCTCGATCCTGCCGGCCAGGTTTCCGAGTGAGAAGGACGGGACGTTCATGTCACGGGGCCGGGTGCTGCCGAGGCCTGCGATGCCCAGGTCCATGCCGGTGCCCTGGATGAACCGCAGGTAATCGTCGGTGCTGGCGTCGTACACGAGGCCCGGGTCCAGGACGCGGGCGGGATCGACCTGCCCTGCGCCGGTGGCGAGGACGTCCGTGTTCCTGCTGCCGTCTGCGAGCTTGACGTCACTGGCGGTGGTCATCATGGCGGACTTCACGGCGGCCGGGGACCAGGTGGGGTTCTTGCCCAGGATGAGGGCACCGAAGCCGGCCACGTGGGGTGATGCCATGGATGTGCCGGACATGAAACCGAACTGGTCGCCGCCGGACCCGATCGGCGAGACGCCGGCCAGGACAGCCACGCCGGGTGCGGCGACGTCGGGCTTCAGCAGGTCGGAGTCGGTGGCGAGGAGCGGTCCGCGCGAGGAGAAGCCGGCGATCTGTGGCTGTGCCTCGGCGGGGAGTCCCGTGGTGTCCTTGTTGACCAGGGAAACCGTGATGGCCGGGTTCGCCGTCACTTTGGCTTTGATGGCCCCCGTGGCGGGCGGGTTCACGTGCACGGTGGGGACGGAATGCTTGTCGGCGTCCAGCGATGATGCGGTCAGGTTGACGAGGATCATGCCAACACCGCCGCCCCGCGCAACCTCGGCGCTCTTGGCCACCCTGTCGTAGACGCCGCGGTCACAGACCACCACCTTGCCGGCAATCTTGGCGGGGTCGAGTGAGCCGGGGGCACACAGTGCAGGGTCGGCGGCCTGTCCGGAAGCTGCGTTGGCGGCAAGCACAACGCCCGCGCCGGCCACTTCACGGTTCATGATGCTGGCGCCGCGGTACTTGCTGCCGTCGGAGAACTCCACGGTGCCCTGCAGCTCCTGGGAGAAGCTGCTGGCCGCAACGGTGGTGACCCACGGTTCGCCGTGGTTCACCGTGCTTGCCTCAGGACCGGAGTTGCCCGCGGAGGTGGCCACGAAGATGCCGGCCGAAGCGGCGGACAGGAACGCCATGGACACCGGGTCCGTGGTGGTCGAAGTGGTGCCCGAGATCGAGTAGTTCAGGACGTCCACGCCGTCGAGTACGGCCTGGTTGATGGCGTCCACTGAGGACGACGTGTAGCAGCCGCCGGTGCTGGGATCGTTGTCCTCCCAGCAGATCTTGTAGATGGAAAGCTTGGCTGCCGGTGCGATGCCGCCGGTCAGGCCGAAGCTGCGGCCGTCAACGAAGGTTTCGACGTCGGCGTTGCCGGCCGCGGTGCTGGCCGTGTGGGTTCCGTGGCTTCCCACGTCCACGGGCGAGATCAGTTCCTCCGGCGCCCGGTCCGGCTTGGCCACGGAATCCTCGAAGGCGTCGGAGAAGTACCTGGCACTCAGGACCTTGGAGTTGCAGGCTGTTCCGTTGAACTTTTCACCCTTCTGGCACTCGCCCTCGAAGGTGCTGCCGTCGGCCTTCAGCATCGCGATGTTGCCGCCGGCGGTGCGGTAGGGAACACCCACCTGCGGATTGCCCTTGAGCGGCGCCACATCCTGGCCGGCGAAGAACTGGCTTCCCGGCGTGTAGCCGGAGTCGATAACGCCAACCACTACGCCTTTGCCGGCGCCCGCTTTGCCGCCGAACTGCGTGTTCCACGTGCCCTTGGTGCCGCTGAGCTTGAGGAAGTCCGTGGTGGAGTAGTCCGGGGCCTGCTGGGTGTCCGGTGCCACCGCGAGGACCCCGGGGTCCTTGGCCAGGTTCACGGCCTGGTCGGCGGTGAGCGTGGCGCTGAAGCCGTTGAGTGCCGCCGTGTATTTGCGGCGGATCTGCACGCTTTCCTTCTCGGCCAGCGCGGCCTGCTTCGCCTCAAGGTGGGCCTGGTACTTGCGCACCTCTGCCCGGTCGGCGTCGAGCTTGCCCCCGGACCGCGGCTTCGTGGCCTGCAGGCCCGGCGTGCCGCCCTCGTAGGTGGCGGCGGGCTTCTCGGTCAGGACCACGATGTAGCGGCCGGCGGAGTAGCTGTTGGGGTCGACGTTCTTTTGCTGTGCGGCCGGTGCCGCAACCCGCGACGGCGCCGCGGCTGCCGGCAGCGCGCCGACTGACGAAAGGAGCAAAGGCAAGCCGACAACCAGTGCCGCTGCTTTCCGGGCCCCCCGGCTTCGGAAGAAGCTATTTCCTGCTGATTTCACGAGTGGTTTGAACCTTTCATAAAGGAACAGCCCCGGCTACATTGCCGGGCGCAGGCGGCAACGACACGTGAAGATGACAGGTCCTGTCGATCCCAGCAATCGTTGACCGATCCCCACAGTACCTACTGAGAGCCGTATATGACATAGGCGACAATCCAGAATTTACTTTTTTGTCATTGCCTTCGACAGCGGCATCAAAAAGCAGGCTGGCGCCCGGAAAGGGCACCCGCCTGAGGAGTGAAAACTTGTTCTGGCGCCCGCTTGCGGAGCCAGAGCGCCGATCTACGGCCGGGCAGCTACTGCCGCGGTGTGCGGACCACCTCGCTGATCCACTGGCGCGTCTTCTCGTCCACGGGACCGGCAACCCGGTCCTGGCCCCGCCCAACACCGGCCCGGCCTGCGCTGTTCCGGCGGGCCGCACGGTCGGCCTTGATCTTCTGGATCACCATCCTGCCGAGGCCGGCGAACACGGCGACGGCCAGCACCGGCAACAGGACGGATTTCGGTTTCTCAGCCATTCCGCAATCCTACTGAGGCTGCCCACGGCGGGCCAGAGCCGGCGTCGTTCTTCCCTTGCTCCGGCGTCCGCCGACCCGAATACGAAAGTGGTGCGCCGCGGCCGGTAGAATAGGCATGCAAGCTCGCGGAGCGCCCGTCCACACCATGCCATTTGAATGCCCAGCCATTTGAACCGGCCAGGCAACTTCAGGAATGGCGTGAGACGGCACCACTCCGCTGCGCCCTTACCCAATGCACATGCACAGGAGTTACCGGATGCCCCGGATCGTTGTCGACGTCATGCCCAAGCCCGAGATTCTGGACCCGCAGGGGAAGGCCATCGTGGGAGCACTCCCCCGCCTGGGCTTCACCAGCTTTAGCTCTGTACGCCAGGGCAAGCGTTTCGAACTGACCGTTGACGGCGAGGTGACCGAGGACATCCTGGCCCAGGCCCGCGAGGCCGCCGAAACCCTGCTGTCCAACCCCGTGATCGAGGACGTCGTCAACGTCGAGGTCGTCGAGGCCTGAAATGACTGAACTTCCCCTGATCGGCGAGGCAGTCGCCGTCGCCGCCGACGCTCCTGGTGCTCGCAGGCTCGCTGGCGCGCGGATCGGCGTCGTCACGTTCCCCGGCACCCTCGATGACCGTGACGCCGCCCGCGCGGTCCGCCTGGCAGGCGCCACACCCGTGGCGCTCTGGCACGCGGACACGGAACTGGGCGACGTGGACGCCGTCGTGATCCCCGGCGGGTTCTCCTATGGCGACTACCTGCGCGCCGGGGCCATCTCGCGCTTCGCGCCGCTGATGTCCAGGATCATCGACGCCGCCAACTCCGATGCGAAGCTGCCCGTGCTCGGCATCTGCAACGGCTTCCAGATCCTGACCGAGTCGCACCTGCTGCCCGGGTCCATGATCAAGAACGACCACCTGAAGTTCATGTGCCGCGACCAGGTGCTGCGGGTGGAGAACAACAGCACCGACTGGACGCTTGACTACACGGCGGGCCAGGAGATCACGGTGCCGCTGAAGAACCAGGACGGCCAGTACATCGCCGACGAGAAGACCCTGGACGCGCTCGAGGCGGAGGGCCGCGTGGTGTTCCGCTACGTAGGCTTCAACCCGAACGGCTCCCGCCGCGACATCGCCGGCATCTCCAACACCGCCGGCAACGTGGTGGGCCTCATGCCCCACCCGGAGCACGCCGTGGAAGTGGGCTTCGGCCCCCAGTCGCTGGACGGCATCGGCGGGACGGACACCGACGGCCTGGGCTTCTTCACCTCGGTACTGAACAAGATTGTGGGAGCGAACAAATGACCGGGATCTCGACCAGCTCGATCACCGAGGCCAAGAAGTTCAACATCGACACCGTCGAGAACGCGGCCAAGACGCCGGACACCGAACTGCCGTGGGCGGAACTGGGCCTGAAGCGCAATGAGTTCGACGAGATCGTCAAGGTTCTGGGCCGCCGCCCGACCGGCGCGGAACTCGCCATGTACTCCGTGATGTGGAGCGAGCACTGCTCCTACAAGTCCTCGAAGAACCACCTGCGCCAGTTCGGCGAGAAGGTGACCGACGAGATGAAGAAGGACATGCTGGTGGGCATCGGCGAAAACGCCGGCGTCACCAACCTGGGCGACGGCTGGGCCGTGACCTTCAAGATCGAGTCCCACAACTCGCCGTCGTTCGTGGAACCCTACCAGGGTGCCGCCACCGGCATCGGCGGGATCGTCCGAGACATCATCTCCATGGGCGCACGCCCGGTTGCCGTGATGGATCCGCTGCGTTTCGGCGCCATCGACCACCCGGACACCGCCCGCGTCATGCACGGCGCGGTCGCGGGTATCGGCGGCTACGGCAACTCCCTGGGCCTGCCGAACATCGGCGGCGAAATGGTCTTCGACTCGGTGTACCAGGGCAACCCGCTGGTCAATGCCCTCGCCGTGGGCGTAATGCGCCACGAGGACATCCGCCTCGCCAACGCGTCCGGCAAGGGCAACAAGGTGGTGCTGTTCGGTGCGCGCACCGGCGGCGACGGCATCGGGGGCGCTTCCGTGCTCGCCTCGGAGTCCTTCGACGACACCAAGCCGTCCAAGCGGCCTGCTGTCCAGGTGGGCGACCCGTTCGCTGAGAAGGTCCTCATCGAGTGCTGCCTTGAACTGTTCAAGGGCTCGCTGGTGGAGGGCATCCAGGACCTCGGCGCCGCTGGCATCTCCTGCGCCACGTCCGAGCTCGCCTCCAACGGTGACGGCGGCATGGACGTTGAACTGACCTCTGTCCTGCTGCGCGACCCCACCCTGACCCCGGGTGAGATCCTGATGTCCGAGTCCCAGGAACGCATGATGGCCGTGGTGACGCCGGAGAACGTCGAGGCGTTCGAAGCCGTCATGGACAAGTGGGCCGTGGAGTACGCCTGGCTGGGCGAGGTGACCGACAGCGGCCGCCTGATCATCACGTGGGAAGGCGAAGTCATTGTCGACGTCGACCCGCGCACCGTGGCGCACGACGGTCCGGTCTACGACCGCCCATTTGCCCGCCCGGAGTGGCAGGACGCCGTCCAGGCCGATCAGTTCACCGGTTCCGTGCAGGACGCCGGCCGCCCCTCCGCCCCGGCGGAACTGGCCGCGGCCGTCACCGAGCTCGTTGCCTCGCCGAACATGTGCGACAAGTCCTGGATCACCAACCAGTACGACCGGTACGTCGGCGGCAACACCGCCATGGCGTTCCCGGACGACGCCGGCGTGGTGCGCGTGGATGAGGAATCCGGCCTGGGCGTGGCCCTGGCCACCGACGCCAACGGACGCTACACCTACTTGGACCCGTACCACGGCGCCCAGCTGGCACTGGCTGAGGCCTACCGCAACGTGGCCACGTCCGGCGCTGTGCCGATGGCCGTCAGCGACTGCCTGAACTTCGGTTCCCCCGAGGACCCGGACGTCATGTGGCAGCTGGCCGAGGCCATCCGCGGCCTCTCCGACGCCTGCATGGTGCTGGGCATCCCGGTCACCGGCGGCAACGTCTCGCTGTACAACCAGACCGGCACCACGCCGATCCACCCCTCCCCCGTGGTGGCAGTGCTGGGCAAGCTCGACGACGTCGCCCGCCGCACGCCGTCGGGCTGGCGGGAAGACGGCGCAGCCATCTACCTGCTGGGTACCACGGCCGCCGAACTGGACGGCTCGGAGTGGTCCAACCTGCGCGGCCACCTCGGCGGCCTGCCCCCCAAGGTTGACCTCGAGGCCGAACGCGCACTGGGCGAGATCCTGATCAACGCGTCCCGCGACGGCATGGTGGACTCGGCCCACGACCTCTCCGAGGGCGGCCTTGCCGCAGCCCTCGTGGAATCCTCGCTGCGCTACGGCGTGGGTGCCCGGATCGCGCTGCAGGATGTCCTGGACCGCGACGGCGTGGACCTCTTCACCGCGCTGTTCTCCGAGACCCAGGGCCGCGCCGTCGTGAGCGTTCCGCGTTCCGAGGAGGTCCGCTTCAAGGACATGTGCACCGCCCGCGGCTTCGAGCACCTGCGCATCGGCGTGGTGGACGCAGCCAGCGGACAGCTGGAGATCAACGGTGTGGACACGCTCTCGCTGGACGCGCTCCGCGAAGCCCACGAGGCCACGCTGCCGAAGTACTTCGGCTAGGAGCCCCCTCCCCATCGATTGCTCCGTAACTGCCCTTTTGACCCGTCAGAACGGCAGTTACGGAGCAATCGATCGTTAACGGCCGGGCCGCCAGCCGGCCTGGACCAGTGCGCTGCGGACCTTGGCTACGGCCGACTTGCCGTCATTTAACATGTGGCGCTTGGAGATGCGGACTTCCGTCCAACCCAGCGCTGAGTACCGTTCCGACCGCGCAATGTCCCGCTCAATCTGCAACCCGTCACCGTGGTGTTCGCCCTCATACTCGACGCCGATGCGGTACTGCTTGTAGGACAGATCCGGCTCATGGTGACGCCTGCCGTCTTCAGAAAGAATCGGCACATTCAGCTCCGGCTCCGGAAGCCCCGCGCGGATAATCGCCATCCGAAGCAGGGTCTCCTGCGGTGAGTCCGACCCAACCCGGATGAGCATGATGGCCTCTTTTGCCTTTCGCAGCCCCCGCTTTCCCTTATGCCGGTCGATCATTCGCTGCAGGTCCGCCAGCGTACACAGCGGCTGGTTCCGGCCCTCCAACTCCGGACGCGGGACACGCACACAGCTGTCACCCGCCACAACAAGCTCATCCACGCTCAGCATTTCGGCGAGATCCAGCCACGTTCGTTCCGGTGTGGTGACGGGGATGCCGTCCAGAACCGTGACTTCATCGTCGTAGAGTTTCATCCGGTGCACGATGACGTGCGGCCGGTTCAGATGGGCCGCCCCCTCGGGTCTGATGATGTCGAACATGTCGGACGCCCCCTTCTGCCGTCGTCGCGGCAGGTTGAGGAGCTCCGCCGCCGTGAGGTGCGATGCGGCGCACCGCTCATTGACCTCGATGAAGGGCCGCACCCTGACGCACAAGGCGAGCTCCGCCGTCGGGCTTTCGGCACGGATTCCCCTGCCCAACGTGGTGAGCGAGCGGTGCCGGAGCCGTTTCGAAGTGATGCCCGCGCGGCCGGCCTCACCAACGGTAAACGGCCGGTCCTGGAATCTGTTCGGTAATGGGCGTGCGGTCTTCATTGGTACATAAGAACAGAAAGGACTCCAGCCCTGCAGGAGTTATCCACAGCCTCCATCCGTTGCTCCGTAACTGCCGTTTTGAGCGGCCAAAACGGCAGCTACGGAGCAGTCGATGAGATTAGTCCTCGCTGTGGATCTCCCGCTGCCGGGCACTCAGCAGCTCCAGTTCGGGGCGGTAGGCCACAAAGCGCTCGACGGCGGTGAGCACCTCCACGAGGTGCGCGCGGTCCGCGGCGACCAGTCCGGCGCCGATCCTCGTGCGGCGGTACTGGTCGTGGTCCCCCACCTCGGCCACGGAAACGTCGTAGCGCCGCTTGACCTCGGCCAGCAGCGGCCGCACCACGGACCGCTTCTCCTTGAGGCTGTGCACGTCGCCGAGGAGGATGTCGAACTCGATCCAGCCGATCCACATGCCGTTAATGCTAGCGACGGCGCTCAGATGGTGAGTTCGCCCATCGCGTCCCAGCCTTCGCCGTCGAGCTGCCGGCTGATGATGCGCGGGGTCTCGGCGAGAGCCTGTGGCATGTCCGCCATGGCCTTCTTGAAGTGGGCGCTGCTGACGTGGTCACCGGCGGCATCGTCCTTGAACGCCTCCACCAGGACAAACTCATTGGGGTCGTCCACGCTGCGGGACCAGTCGAACCACAGGTTGCCCGGCTCCTGGCGGGTGGCCTCGGTGAAGTCGGCCACGAGCCCGAGCCACTTGTCGGACCAGTCTGGCTTGACCTTGAACTTGACGACGATGAATATCACGGGGTTATGCCTTTCGTTGGGTTTGTAGATGCGGCCCGGCGGCCAGCGCCTGCTCGCACTCCTCAATGGCCTCGCGGGCGTACTTCTGCTGGGCCGGGGTTCCGACGCGTTCGGCCCACTGCTCGGCCAGCTGGAACTCCACGAGCGCCTCGGTGAGCCGCCCCGCGCCGTGCAGCGTCCAGCCCAGGTTGTTGTGCAGCGCCACCATCCAGCGCTTGGTGCGCTCGTCGTGGACCGTGGAGGCGTACTCCAGGGCGCTGCGGGTCCAGAGCTCCGCGTGGGCGGAGTCGGCGATGGCCAGCATGTGCAGCGCGTCCACCGCAAGGAACTCCTCGCCAAGGTGGTCGCCGAGCTCGGCCGCCTGCTCAAACAAGGGCACCGCCATGGCCGCGTGCCCGCTCGAGTTCAGGACCCGCCCGCGCTCCAGCAGGATCCGGACACCTACCGTCGGTTCGTCCCCGTCTATCGCGTCGAGCAGCACGTCAGCCTCTTCGAAGCGGCCCTGGAGCCCGATGGCCCGCCCCAGCTGCGTGGAGAGTTCGGCCCGTTCGTCGGCGTCGTAGCGGGGGTCGGCCAGCGCATCCCGGAAGCGCTGCTCGGACAGCTTGGGATCCTCGAAGTTCCACAATAGGTCAAGGCTCTTTTGGTCCAGCATGTACCTCTCCTGATCAGCTTTCACCTGCGGCGAGTTGGCGTGCACCTTCAATGTATCGGGAAGTCATGAGGCGCTGCGCACGGCGGGCCAGCGCGCCGCCCGCCGCGTAGAACCAGTTGGACGGCCGGCTGAACGCCGTGATGCTGACGTAGACCCGGCCCTGGGCGTCGATCTCCGCCTCGAAGGACTCCTCACCTCGAACCGGATGGCCCGGCAGCGAGCCGTAGCCGAATCCGGCGGACTGCGGTCCGCCGCCCGGCACGGGCGGGTGCACCCACACCACCTCGCAGGGCACGTTAAGGCGGAAGGGTCCGACGCCGAATCCGCTCACCACGCGAGCGCCGGGAACAGCGACGCCGGACTCGGTCCGGACCCGCAGGCCGGACCGCCGCTGCAGTTCCCAGGCCAGGATCCCTTCCGCCACCCGGCGGTAGACGTCCGCGCCCTTGCCCAGATAGGTGCGGGACGCGACGCGGCGGTAGCCAGCCGGTGACGCGCCGTGCTCGGTGGCACCGATCTCCGCATAGTTGAGGGCGCCCTGCGCCAGTCGCTTTTCAGTCATTGCCGACCTGCCTGGCCCAGCCCAGCTGCTCCCGCTGTTTCCGGCTCAGCGAGGCAACCACGAGGTCGTAGGAGTCCTCCACCATGTCCCGGACCATGTCGTCGGGCAATGCCCCGTCCAGCCGTACACCGTTCCAGTGCGTCTTGTTCATGTGCCACGCCCCGGTGATCTCCGGATGCACTGCCCGCAGCTGTTCGGCCAGGGCAGGCTCACACTTGAGGCTCACCGACCAGTCGTCAGGATCCATGGCGGATGCGGCGAACATCTTGGCCTCCTGCCGTGCCCCGCCGGACACGGCCGCCCTGACCTTGAATACCGACGTTTCGGGACCGAACGGGAAATCCTCGAAGGCGCCCGGAAACGACAGGCAGATTTTTCTCAGTTCGGCGGGATCCATGCAGCGAGCCTACAAACCCTTTCCGGGCGGTGCTAGTCTGCGAAGATGGCAGCTGCCCAGGAGACCATACCTGTGCTCGATCTCGGCTCCGCCCGCCGGGCCGACGGCTCGTTCAGTCCGGAATTCATTGAGGAGCTCCGCGACGCCACGCACCGCGTCGGTTTCTTCCAGGTCATCGGCTACGGCGGTGCCCCCGGCCAGGCCAGGGAGCTGCTGGGGACGATCAAGCGCTTTTTCGACCTGCCCCTCGAGGAACGGATGAAGCTCGACAACCGGCTGTCACCGCATTTCCGTGGCTACACCAGGATGGGCACGGAGGTCACGCAGGGAAGGGCGGATGCGCGGGAGCAGATCGACTACTCGCCTGACCGGGAGCCGGTGAAGGATTATCCGACTGGGCAGCCGTACTGGCTCCTCCAGGGCCACAACCTCTGGCCTGAAGGGTCCATGCCGGAGCTGATGCAGGTGGCCATGGCCTGGGCGGAGCTCATGTCCCAGGTAGGGGCGGAGCTCATGCGGGCCATCGCCGTGTCCCTCCAGCAGCCGGAGAACTATTTCGAGGAACCGTTCAGGGATGCTCCGGCATGGATGGGCAAGCTGGTCCATTACGTCGGCGGAGTGGTGGAAGCGGCGGGCGACCAGGGAGTGGGTTCCCACGCGGACTACGGGTTTGTGACCCTCCTCCTCCAGGATGAAGTGGGCGGGCTTGAAGTGCTGCCGCCAGGTGCAAGCGCGTGGGTCCCCGTGGAGCCCACCCCTGAAGCGCTGGTGGTGAACCTCGGCGAAATGCTCGAAGTGGCCACCGGGGGATATCTGGCCGCCACCATCCACCGGGTCAAGGCCCCGCCACCCGGCGTGGACCGCTACTCAGTCCCGTTCTTCTGGTCACCCCGGCTCGACGCGGTAATCGATCCGGTACCCCTTCCGGCGGAATTGAAGATGCAGGCGCGCGGCATCTCCGACGACCCGTCCAACCCGATGCTTGCCTCGTTCGGCCTGAACATGCTCAAGGGCCGGATGCGTGCCCACCCGGATGTCACCGAGCGTCACTACCCAGAGCTGATGAGGCCCTGACCTGATGCCCTAAAAAAGCTAAATGCCCACGCGCCACCCTTCGCGGGCAGGGCAGGAATCGACGACGACGTCGAGCCCGGCGGCCTTTGCGCGCTCTACGGCGGCCTCGTCGAACACGCCCAGCTGCAGCCACACCGCCTTGGCACCGACGGCGATGGCCTGGTCAATGACGGATCCCACCTTCTGCGAATTGACGAAACAGTCCACGACGTCGATCGGGTGCTTCGCCGCCGGAATCTCGGTGAGGGAGCGGTATCCCTTCTCGCCGTGCACGTCGTCACCGGGCAGGTTGACCGGGATGATCTCCATGCCCATGCGGTCGCGGACATACAGCGAGACGTCGTACGCCGAGCGCCACTCATTCCGGGTCAGGCCCACAATCGCCCAGGTGCCCTTCGTTCGCATGAGTCGGTCGATAACCGCCGGATCGTTTTCGTGAGCCATGCCTCAACTCTACTCCTGCGGTGATTTGGCGGCCTTTTCCGAATATGTGAATGCCTGGAGGGCATCACAACGGCGATGAACGAATGCCACATCCCGCAAGTCCGCGATTTTGAGAAACCGGTGAGGTGAGACGACCATTCCCGATAGAGTGCTGCAATGACCCCAGAGCATACTTTTGCCCTGCCCACCCTGGTCCGGATTTCCGCAGCCGCCGGGGAGGTCGCAGCGTAATGGCTGATCGCAAGTTCGGGTTCCGCACCCGCGCCCTGCACGCCGGCGGCACGCCCGACGCCGAGCACGGCGCCCGCGCGGTGCCCATCTACCAGTCGACGTCGTTCGTCTTCAAGGACACCCAGGACGCCGCCAACCTGTTCGCCCTGCAGAAGTACGGCAACATCTACTCCCGCATCGGCAACCCGACCGTGGCCGCTTTCGAGGAGCGCATCGCGTCGCTTGAGGGCGGCCTTGGAGCGGTTGCGACGTCGTCGGGCATGGCCGCGGAGTTCATCACCTTCGCGGCGCTTACCCAGTCCGGCGACCACATCGTAGCGGCAGCCCAGCTCTATGGCGGTACTGTCACCCAGCTTGACGTCACCCTGCGCCGCTTCGGCGTGGACACCACTTTCGTCCCCGGCACCGACCCCGCCAACTACGCGGCGGCCATCCGGGAGAACACGAAGGCGATCTTCGTCGAGGTGGTTGCCAACCCGTCGTCGGAGGTTCAGGACCTGGCGGCCCTGGCCGAGGTGGCGCACGAAGCCGGCGTCCCCTTAGTTGTCGACGCCACCTTGAGCACGCCGTACCTCGTGCGGCCGATGGAGCACGGGGCGGACATCGTAATCCACTCCGCCACTAAATTCATCGGCGGCCACGGCACCACACTCGGCGGCGTCATCGTCGAGAGCGGCCGGTTCAACTGGGGCAACGGCAAGTTCCCCACCATGACCGAGCCGGTAGCCTCCTACGGCAACGTCTCCTGGTGGGACAACTTTGGCGAATACGGGTTCCTCACCAAGCTGCGCTGCGAGCAGCTGCGCGACATCGGCCCGGCGCTGTCCCCGCTTGCAGCGTTCCAGCTGCTGCAGGGTGTGGAAACTCTCCCCCAGCGCCTGGACGAGCACCTGAAGAATGCACAGGCCGTGGCCGGATGGCTGGAAGCGGATCCGCGCGTGGCCTACGTGAACTTCTCCGGTCTGCCGTCCCACCCGCACTTCGAGCGGGCACGCAAGTACCTGCCCCTGGGGCCGGGCTCCGTCTTCTCCTTCGGCGTGAGGGGTGGCCGTGCCGCCGGCCAGAAGTTTATCGAGTCCCTGCAACTGGCTTCGCACCTGGCCAACGTCGGCGACGCCCGCACCCTCGTGATCCACCCCGGATCCACGACGCACCAGCAGCTCAGCGATGAGCAGCTGGAGTCCGCCGGCGTCCCGGATGACCTGGTCCGCATCTCGGTTGGTCTGGAGGACCTCGAGGACATCCTGTGGGACTTGGACCAGGCGCTAACCGCTGCTGCGGAGGTCGCCGCCGTTGGGACCGCATCCTCTGCAGGCCCAACCACCGCGACTGATTCCTGCACGATTGGAGTCCGGGCATGAGCATCACTCAGCGAACTTGGACGGGTCCCTCTGCTCCGGAGCGCCTGAATCTATTGCGTGAGGCGAAATCGGTTGCAATCGTGGGCGCCTCGGACAAGCCGTCGCGGGCCAGCTACTTCGTGGCCACGTACCTGCAGTCCTCAACGCGGTACAAGGTGTATTTCGTGAACCCCGTGGTCAAGGAGATCCTGGGTCAGTCAACCTATACCTCGCTGGCCGACCTGCCCGAGAGCCCGGACATCGTGGACGTATTCCGGAAGCACGAGGACCTGCCGGGCGTGCTGGACGAGGCCGTGGCCGCTGGTGCAAAAACGCTGTGGCTGCAGCTCGGCTCGTGGCACGAGGGCGTCGCGCAGGATGCCGAAACAGCGGGGCTCAACGTGGTGATGGACCGCTGCGTGAAGATCGAGCACGCACGCTTCCACGGCGGACTACACCTGGCCGGGTTCGACACCGGGGTCATCTCCTCGAACCGGCAGATCCTGGCCTAGCACCAGGGCAGCCGGATCCAAGGCATAAAAAATGCCGGGCTGGAATTTGATGGGGGACAACTTCCAGCCCGGCACTCTCACTTTGGTAATCGACGGGGAACGCCAAAGGGTTACGCCGTTTCCAAAACTTTTTCAAAAACTTTCGTGCCGCCCTTGGAGCCCGTCCAGGCAGGCGTTCTCCCGGGGAGTTTTTGTCCACGTACCGTGACTTCAGCAGCGGTTTGGGCCCAATATATGGACAAAAACTCGGTTGCTCCCTCTACGGCGTGCCGGCGACTTACGGCGTGCCGGGGACCGGCTTGGCCGGGACTGTCGGGACACCGCCCGGCAGCGTGGGCACTGCCGGCAGCGGCTTGGCCGGAAGCTTGGGCGCGACGCCCGTCCCGGGAACCGTCGGCAGCTGGGTGGGGCGGCCCGGCGTCTGGGTCTTCGCGGCTCCGTGCGAAGCAGCTGAACCGTTGGCCGCCGATGAGTTGGACGAAGCGTTTGACGAAGCCGGGTCCGTTTGGGCCGGCGTCGCGGGTGACGACGGCGATCCAGCCGTTTCCGTGACGGCGGGTTTGGGGGCAGCAACAGTTGGCGCCGGAACAGCCGGAATGCCGGCAGGCGATGTGGGCACCGGGGTCGGTGCCGAAGTCTCGCTGGTGGGCTGGAAGATCCGGACCACGGTATGGCCTACGCTGTTGCGGAAGTCCTCGCTGGAGGCTGCGACGGCGCCAGCCCCAAGTCCCATGGCACCGACCACTGCGGCGCCCACCACGATGCCCATCCTGCGCTGCCGGTTGCGGCGATGCAGCTCAAGGCTGGAGACGTTGGACGCACGTCGCATGGCTGCGCCCTGGGCGGGGACAGCTGAAGCCGGTACCCCTGAAGGGGGCGCCCCATGTGAAGGGGATGCCCCGTGGGCGAGCAGTGCGGCGAGATCGGCCCGCGGCTGGGGTGCGCTGGCCTGGGCGAACCCGCGCAGTTCTTCGAGGGACCTGCGGAGATCGGCGTCGTCTTCGAGCCCGGAATCCAGGAGGATCGCCTGGATCTCGCCTGCTTCGCGGCCTTCCGGCGTGACACTCATGATGCTGCGGGGTCCTTTTCCTTGACGAGTTCGCGCAGGGCAATGAGCCCGCGCCGCTGGAGCTGTTTGATGGCCCCCGGGGTTTTATCCATGATGCCGGCCACCTGTTCAACCGATAGGTCAGCGACGATCCGGAGGACCAGCACTTCCCGTTGGTCGTCGTTAAGCATGGAAAGTACAGCAGACATACCGCCCAGCGACCCGAGAACCTCGTCCTCTGCGGAACTCGACAGCCGGTCATCCGTGAGCGGGTCAAATTCGGTGAGCTGCGGCGTCCTCGCGGACCGGCGGCGGTAGTCCACCAGCCGGGCGTGCGCCACGGAGAAGATGAAGGTTCGCAGCCCGGAGTGGCCGCCCCTGACATTGCTGAGCTTGGGCAGGACATCGACAAAGACGTCCTGGGTCAGTGCTTCGGCGTCGTCCACGCCGCGGGCCCGGAAATAACCGAGGACGGCGGGGGAAATGAGGCTGTAGACAGCGCTGAAGCCGGAGGGGTCGCCAGAAAGGGCTGCTGACAATTCGTCATCGGTCAGCTGAGCTGCCAAGGAGCGGTCCTTCCCTTTCCTGCAGATGTGCGGCGGTAGTAAGCCTAACCGCCGCACACCTCACGCCCCTATTCGGGGAACGCCCTGTTTCGCGTGCTGAGAACTACTTGCCGGCGGGCAGGTCGGCAGCAGCGTCAGCCTCGACGTCGGCATCTGCAGCGACGGACGGAGCGGCCGGCTTGGCCACGTGGTCCGCAACGTTCGGCACAGCCGGGGTGGCGGGAACGGCCGGGGTGGCCGGAACGCCGGGGCCGCCGGGAACGGCCGGGGTGGCGGGGATTGCTGCGGTCACGTTGGCGCCGGCAGCCTTGTCCCCGGCGGAGACGTTGGCGTTCGCGGCGGCGTTTTCCTTGTCAGCTTCCACTGCGGCGTCGGCTGCGTCAGCAGCTTCGCCGGCGGCCTTGGCCTTGGCGGACGGGACGGCAGGAACCGTCGGGGTGGCCGGCGTGGCCGGGACGGCAGGCACTGCCGGAACCTCGGGGGTGGCGGGAACGGTCGGGGTGGCGGGCGTAGCGGGGGTCACCTCTGCGTGCTGCGCGCTGGAAACCTGGGCGGCGTTGGCCAGTCCGATGCCGGAGAAACCTCCAACAGCGACAATGGCGGCTGCGACAGCAATCTTGGTGGTCTTGCTAACACTCTTCATCAGAAAAAAGTCCTTTGGTTGATTGAAGGCCGGGCCGGAGGCCGATGGGGGACAACCTTCGGCCCGGCGCTTACATATACGTAATCGCCGCGGCGGGCCGGCAGGTTACGCGGTTCCGGAAACTTTTTTCTGACGGGCATGCCTGGCCCCAAGGACGACTGAATAACGACGACGGCGGCGGGCCACCGTAAGGT
>NZ_JBHTSL010000067.1:0-28034 GCF_042795115.1 Arthrobacter sp. NPDC056493
GTTCCTCATCCACCGCATCAATCGCAGCGGCCGTCACATCCGTCACGGAGCTCTCCTTTTTCCTCAGGAGTTACACCGACAAATTTACAGTCCCATCCCGCGGCTTCGTCCCGCGGCGCGAAGGTGAGGACGCGTTTGGGTTGACGCGACGAAAGGTGAGGACGCGTTTGGGGTTGACGCGACGAAAGGTGAGGAAGCGTTTGGGGTTGCGCGACGAAAGGTGAGGACGCGTTTGGGTTGACGCGACGAAAGGTGAGGACGCGTGTGGGGTTGCGCGACGAAAGGTGAGGACGCGTGTGGGGTTGTGCGACGAAAGGTGAGGACGCGTGTGGGGTTGTGCGACGCGTCCTCAGATCCTGCCGCTGGGTGCCAAACGCTTCCGCAGTTCCCGTCGGCCGGAGCTAGCCCCGGTCCAGGTTCACGGTCCAGCTGCCGTTGGTATTGACCGCCGAGCACTGGAATTCTGTGAGTGAGGATTTTCCGGCGGTCGGGTCAGTGTAGGAGCCAGTGGTTTGGAAGTTGCCGCTCTTCGCCTTGGCGGTGGACTTGGCGCCGGGCTGGACTTCGGCAGTGGGGTACTTCTCGGTCACGCGCATTTCGCACACCGTGTTGGCCTCGTCCAGGAGCTCCGCGGCCGCCGGCTTCGCCGCAGCATCACTGGGGGAGGCGACAGACGGGGTAGCCGTGGCAGCCGGCTGGTCCGCCCGCGGACCCGGAGCCGAAACGGCGATGGCCACACCCGCCAGAACCACCACCATGGCGGCAAGGAGGATCAGAAGCAGCCGACGCCGGGACGCGCCTTTGGGGGTGGGAGCAATGGACACGGCGTGCCTCTTTCGAAACGCTGGTCAGGCCTGGAAGTGGCAGGTACCTGGCCCTGCGGTCACCCCCATTGGCGGCGGACGTTTCTGGCAGAATAGCCGCCCGGATCGCCGCCAACAAGGCATACGGCGAGCCGGCAGTTCACTACAGCACCTTGCGGATGGTCTCCTCGAAGCTCGTCACGTGGTGCAGTGCCAGCTCGCCTGCCTTGTCCGCGTCCCCCTCGGCCACGGCCCGGAGCAGGTCCACGTGCTCGCTGATGTGGCCGCTGACCGACGGCACCTTGTCCAGCACCAGGCACCAGATGCGTGTGGCCAGGTTGTCGTAGCGGATCAGGGTGTCCTCGAGGTGTGGGTTGGCCGCGGCGCGGTAGATCAGCCGGTGCACCGTCAGGTCGTACCGCATGAGCTCCCGGGACTGGGCGGGGGTGGGTGCCAGCTCCGAGATGGCCTTGGCGACGTCCAGCAGTTCCTCGCGCATGGCGGTGTTGGCCCGTTTGGCGGCCCGGCGCGCCGCGAGCGGTTCAAGCAGTTCCCTGATTTCCGAGACGTCGGCCAGCTCCGTGAAGTCCACGGTGGTGGCGAAGGTTCCCCGGCGGGGGTAGGACACCACCAGGTGGTCCACCTCCAGCCGCTTGATGGCCTCACGCACGGGCGTCCGCCCGAAGCCGAGTTCAGCCGCCAGCTGGCCGTCATTGATGGGCTCGCCGGGGCGGATGTCCAGCATGATCAGCTTGTCGCGCAACTGCCGGTACGCAGCCTCGGCCTGGGACAGCGATTCATCCTCGGCGGGCGGCATGGCGGGAAGAGCATTCACAGCGAGGCTCCGTTCATGGGCTCCAAGTGGAAGCGAAGTGCCATTTTGCTTCCGGCTATTGACTCTGTTGTGAGCTCAATCATACCATTGACACCAACACTGATATATCAGTCAAAAGCTAAGTGGTATTTCATAAGGAGTATTCGTGGTTGAGCAGTTGAACGACCGACTTTCCGCAGTCGATCCCGAGATCCAGCAAGCCGTCGCCCGCGAGCTGGACCGCCAGCAGTCAACGCTGGAAATGATCGCCTCGGAGAACTTCGCTCCTGCGGCTGTCATGGAGGCGCAGGGGTCGGTCCTCACCAACAAGTACGCCGAGGGCTACCCGGGCAAGCGCTACTACGGTGGCTGCGAGCACGTCGACGTCGTCGAGCAGCTGGCCATCGACCGCGTGAAGGCACTGTTCGGCGCCGAGTTCGCCAACGTCCAGCCGCACTCCGGCGCCCAGGCAAACGCCGCAGCGATGTTCGCCCTGCTGAACCCCGGCGACACCATCATGGGCCTGGACCTCGCCCACGGCGGCCACCTCACCCACGGCATGCGCATCAACTTCTCCGGCAAGCTCTACAACGTGGTCCCGTACCACGTACGTGAATCCGACTTCCGCGTGGACATGGCCGAGGTCGAGGCACTCGCCCTGGAGCACAAGCCCAAGCTGATCGTGGCCGGCTGGTCCGCCTACTCCCGCCAGCTCGACTTCGCCGAGTTCCGCCGGATCGCCGACCTTGTCGGCGCCTACCTGATGGTGGACATGGCCCACTTCGCCGGCCTCGTCGCCGCGGGCCTGCACCCCAATCCGGTGCCGTACGCCGACGTCGTCACCACCACCACGCACAAGACCCTGGGCGGCCCCCGCGGCGGCGTCATCCTGGCCAAGGAGCAGTACGCCAAGAAGATCAACAGCGCCGTGTTCCCCGGCCAGCAGGGCGGCCCGCTGGAGCACGTCATCGCCGCCAAGGCCGTGGCCTTCAAGCTCGCCGCAACCGAGGGCTTCAGGGAACGCCAGGAGCGCGTCCTGGAGGGCGCCAAGCTGCTCGCCGAGCGCTTCCTGCAGCCCGACGTCGAAGCCGCCGGCATCACGGTGGTCAACGGCGGCACGGACGTCCACCTGGTCCTCGTTGACCTGCGGAACTCCGAACTGGACGGCCAGCAGGCGGAGGACACACTGCACCGGATCGGCATCACCGTCAACCGCAACGCCGTCCCGTTCGACCCCCGCCCGCCGATGGTCTCCTCCGGCCTCCGGATCGGCACCCCCGCCCTCGCCACCCGCGGCTTCGGCGCCGCCGAGTTCACCGAGGTTGCGGACATCATCGCCACGGCCCTGATCGCCTCCGCCGGTGCCAGCGCGGCCGGCACCGGAACGCTCGACGACGGCACCGCCGTCGAACTCCGCGCCCGCGTCACTGCACTCGCCGCGCAGTTCCCCCTGTACCCCCAGCTCAGCGGCGCAGCCGAGATTGCCGCGTTTGAAAATGACATGATTGGAGCAGCCCAGTGAGCACCCACCAGCTCCCGGAGCACCCGGATTTCCTGTGGCACAACCCGGAGCCCAAGTCCTCCTATGACGCCGTGATTGTCGGCGGCGGCGGGCACGGCCTGGCCACCGCGTACTTCCTGGCCAAGAACCACGGCATGACCAACATCGCCGTCCTGGAAAAGGGCTGGCTGGCCGGCGGCAACATGGCCCGCAACACCACCATCATCCGTTCCAACTACCTCTGGGACGAGAGCGCCGCCATCTACGAGCACGCCCTGAAGCTGTGGGAGATCCTGCCCGAGGAGCTGGAGTACGACTTCCTCTTCAGCCAGCGCGGCGTGATGAACCTGGCCCACACCCTGGGCGACGTGCGCGAGAGCATCCGCCGCGTGGGCGCCAACAAGCTCAACGGCGTGGACGCGGAATGGCTTGACCCGCAACAGGTCAAGGAACTCTGCCCCATCCTGAACATCCGCGACGACATCCGCTACCCGGTCATGGGCGCCACCTACCAGCCACGCGCCGGCATTGCCAAGCACGACCACGTCGCTTGGGCCTTCGCCCGCAAGTGCGACGAGCTGGGCGTGGACATCATCCAGAACTGCGAAGTCACCGGCTTCGTCAAGGACGGCAACCGTGTGGTGGGCGTCAAGACCAACCGCGGCACCATCAACACCGAGAAGGTGGGCCTCTGCGCCGCCGGCCACAGCTCGGTCCTGGCGGAAATGGCCGGTTTCCGGCTCCCCATCCAGTCCCACCCGCTGCAGGCACTGGTGTCCGAACTCCACGAGCCGGTCCACCCCACCGTCGTCATGTCCAACCACGTCCACGTGTACGTCTCCCAGGCGCACAAGGGCGAACTGGTCATGGGCGCCGGCGTCGACTCCTACAACGGCTACGGCCAGCGTGGTTCCTTCCACGTGATCGAGCACCAGATGGCGGCCGCCGTCGAACTGTTCCCGATCTTCGCCCGGGCCCACGTGCTCCGGACCTGGGGCGGCATCGTGGACACCACGCTGGACGCGTCGCCGATCGTGGGCACCACCCCGGTGGACAACATGTTCGTCAACTGCGGCTGGGGAACCGGCGGCTTCAAGGGCACGCCGGCTGCCGGCCTGACCTTCGCGCACACCATCGCCACCGGCGCACCGCACAAGCTCAACAGGCCCTTCGCCCTGGAACGCTTCGAAACCGGTGCCCTGATCGACGAACACGGCGCCGCCGCCGTCGCCCACTAGCCCCGGCCCACAAGAAAGAAGACGCACATGCTGCTTATCTCCTGCCCCAACTGCGGCCAGAGGGACGAAACCGAGTTCCACTACGGCGGCCAGGCCCACGTGCCCTACCCCGAGAACCCCAACGACCTCACCGACCGGGAATGGGCCGAGTACCTGTTCTACCGCGAGAACACCAAGGGCATCTTCGCCGAACGGTGGGTGCACAGCACCGGCTGCCGGCAGTGGTTCAACATGCTCCGTGACACGGTCACGTACGACATCCAGGCCATCTACCCGATGGGGGTGCCGCGGCCAGCCGCGCCCGTCCCGCCCGCGGCTGACACCGGCACCGCAAGCACCGGCGCCGCCAGCACCACCCCCCTCAGCCCCAGCACCGCCCCGGAAGGAGCGACCAAGTGACCTCCCAGAACACGCGCCTCAGCACCGGTGGCCGCATCGACCGCAGCATCTCCTGGCGCTTCACCGTGGACGGCGAGGAATTCACCGGACACCCGGGCGACACCCTGGCCTCCGCGCTGCTGGCCAACGGCCGCATCGCCGCCGGCAACTCGCTGTACGAGGACCGTGCCCGCGGCATTCTGGCCGCCGGCGTCGAAGAGCCCAACGCCCTGGTCCGGATCGAAGCACGGTTCCCCGGCGACGTGGCCGAGTCCATGCTCCCCGCCACCACCGTTTCACTGGTGGACGGCCTGAAGGCCGGCTACCTGAACGGCCTGGGCAAGCTGGATCCCGCGGATGACCGCGCCGAGTACGACAAGAAGTACGTCCACACCGACATCCTGGTGATCGGCGGCGGTCCTGCCGGCCTGGCCGCGGCCCGCGAAGCCGTCCGCACCGGCGCCCGCGTCATCCTGATGGATGACCAGCCGGAACTCGGCGGCTCGCTGCTGTCCGGATCCACCGCCCCCGAACTGGCGGAAACCATCGAGGGCAAGCCCGCGCTGGAGTGGGTTGCCGACGTCGAGGCGGAGCTCGTCTCAGGCGCCGAAAGCACCGTGCTGAACCGCACCACCGCGTTCGGCGCCTACGACGCCAACTACGTCATCGCGGTCCAGAACCGCACCGACCACCTCTCCAGCCCGGCCGCGGCAGGCGTCTCCCGCCAGCGTATTTGGCACATCCGTGCCAACCAGGTTGTGCTGGCCCCCGGTGCCCACGAGCGTCCGCTGGTGTTCGAGAACAACGACCGCCCGGGCATCATGCTCGCCTCGGCTGTCCGCAGCTACCTGAACCGCTACGCCGTGGCCGCCGGGTCCCGCGTGGTCATCAGCACCACCAACGACAGCGCCTACGCCCTGGCGTCTGACCTGCGCGCCGCCGGCGTCAAGGTTGCGGCCGTCGTCGACGCCCGTCCCGCCCTCACGCCGGTGGCTGCCGCCGCCGTCGAAGCCGGCACCCGGGTGCTGATCGGCAGCGCGGTGGCCAACACGGCAGCTGATTCGGATGGCCGGCTGGACAGCGTCACCGTCCGCAGCATTAACGACGACGGCGAACTCACCTCGGGCATCGAAGAGATCGCCGCAGACCTGCTGGCAGTGTCCGGCGGCTGGAGCCCGCTGGTGCACCTGCACTCGCAGCGCCAGGGCAAGCTGCGCTGGGACGAGGACCTCGCGGCCTTCGTGCCGGCCACCGTGGTCCCGAACCAGCAGACCATCGGCTCCGGCCGCGGCAGCTTCGAGCTCGCGGACTGCCTGGCCGAGGGCATCTCGGCCGGAGCTTCGGCGGCCATCGCCGCCGGCTTCGAATCCGCCGTCGAGCCCTCCGCCCCGGCGGAGCCGAAGGCCTCCGCCCCGACCCGCCAGCTGTGGCTGGTTCCGGGCCAGACCGGAACCCCCGACGACTGGCACCACCACTTCGTCGACTTCCAGCGTGACCAGTCCGTGGCCGACGTCCTGCGCTCCACCGGCGCCGGCATGCGGTCCGTGGAACACGTCAAGCGCTACACCTCCATCAGCACCGCCAACGACCAGGGCAAGACCTCCGGCGTGAACGCCATCGGCGTCATCGCCGCAGCCCTCCGCCAGGCCGGCGAGGCCTCCCGGGGCATCGGCGACATCGGCACCACCACCTACCGCGCGCCGTTTACCCCGGTGGCCTTCGCGGCACTGGCCGGACGCCAGCGCGGCGAGCTGTTCGACCCCGCCCGCGTCACCTCGGTCCAGCCGTGGCACGTCGCCCAGGGTGCGCTCTTCGAAGACGTCGGGCAGTGGAAGAGGCCGTGGTACTACCCGCAGAACGGCGAGGACATGGACGAAGCCGTGCTTCGCGAATGCGCCGCCGTCCGCGATTCCGTGGGCTTCATGGACGCCACCACCCTCGGCAAGATCGAGATCCGTGGCAAGGACGCCGGCGAGTTCCTGAACCGCATCTACACCAACGCGTTCAAGAAGCTCGCCCCGGGTTCCGCCCGCTACGGCGTCATGTGCCTCTCGGACGGCATGATCTTCGACGACGGCGTGACCCTGCGCCTGGACGAGGAGACCTACTTCATGACCACCACCACCGGCGGCGCCGCCAAGGTGCTGGACTGGCTGGAGGAATGGCTGCAGACCGAATGGCCGGAACTCGACGTGCACTGCACCTCGGTGACCGAACAGTGGAGCACGATCGCCGTCGTCGGACCCAAGTCCCGCGACGTCATCGCCAAGGTTGCCCCGGAACTGGCCGCCAACGGCGGGCTGGACGCCGAGGCGTTCCCCTTCATGACCTTCCGCGAAACCACCCTCGCGTCCGGCGTGCAGGCCCGCATCTGCCGGATCTCGTTCTCCGGTGAACTGGCCTACGAAATCAACGTGCCGTCCTGGTACGGGCTGAACACCTGGGAATCCGTGGCCGCCGCCGGCGCCGAGTTCAACATCACCCCCTACGGCACCGAGACCATGCACGTGCTCCGCGCCGAGAAGGGCTACCCGATCGTTGGGCAGGACACCGACGGCACCGTCACCCCGCAGGATGCCGGCATGGAATGGATCGTCTCCAAGGCCAAGGACTTCATCGGCAAGCGCTCCTACTCCCGGCTGGACCAGCAGCGCGATGACCGCAAGCACCTGGTCAGCGTCCTGCCGGTGGACGGCTCGCTGAGGCTGCCGGAAGGAACCCAGCTGATCGAGAAGGGCATCCCGGCGAGCCCCGCCTACGGCCCGGTCCCGATGCAGGGCTTCGTGACCTCCAGCTACCACAGCGCCGCCCTGGGCCGCTCGTTCGGCCTGGCCCTGATCAAGAACGGCCGCAACCGGATCGGCGAAACCCTGGTGGCCGCAGCCGGCAACCAGCTCGTCGACGTTGTCGTGGCAGAAACCGTACTGTTTGACCCCGAAGGGACCCGCAAAGATGGCTAACACCGCAGCTTTCACAGGCATCAATGGACTCCGGGAAATCCGCCGCAGCCCAGCCTCGCACCTGGCCGAAGCCTTCGACTCCGGGTCCGTGCAGGGAACAGTCACCCTCAACGAGGGCCCGTTCCAGACCATGGCCGGCGTCCGCGTGGACCCCCGCTCCGAGGCCGGCGCCCGGATCGCCTCCGTCACCGGCGGCCTGCCGGAGCGCTCCGGCGAGGTCCGCGGCACGGAACGCGTCAGCGTCCTGTGGCTCGGCCCGCAGGAGTTCCTGGTGGTGGCCCCGGAAGACGCCCACGACTCCCTCGGCGGGGACCTGATCGGCTCCCTCAAGTCCGCCCTGGGCGACGCCGCCGGGCAGGTGGTGGACCTGTCCGCCAACCGCACCACGTTTGAACTGTCCGGCCCGCGGGCCCGCGCAGTGCTGGAGAAGGGCTGCGCCCTGGACCTGCACCCGCGCACGCTGAAGCCGGGCACCGCCCTCAACACCGAGGTGGGCAACATCCCGGTGGTCCTGTTCAAGACCGGGGAGGAAAGCTTCCGGCTGTTCCCCCGCGCCTCGTTCGCGGACTACCTGGGCCGCTGGCTGCTGGACGCCATGAGGGAGTTCGCTTCCCCCGAGGTGCCCTGATGGCGCTCAGCGCGCTGGACCTGTTTTCCGTTGGCATCGGGCCGTCGTCCTCACACACGGTCGGCCCGATGCGGGCGGCGAAGCAGTTCGCCGACGGGCTCAAGGGCGGCGGGCTGCTGAGCTCCACCACCCGGGTCCAGGCGGAGCTGTTCGGGTCCCTCGGTGCCACCGGCCGCGGCCACGGCTCCGACAAGGCTGTGGTGCTGGGCCTGCAGGGCCTGGACCCGGAGACCGTTGACACCTCCACCGCCGATGATCAGGTGGCAGCCGCCGCCCTCGACGCCGAACTACGCATCGGCGGGGACCACCGGGTGGACTTCAACTGGGACGAGGACGTGGTGCTGCACCGGCGCAAGTCGCTGCCGGCGCATCCCAACGGCATGACCTTCCGCGCCCTGGACCACGCCGGCACGGTGCTCAGCGAACGGAGCTTCTATTCCATCGGCGGCGGCTTCGTCGTTGACGGCGACGCCGACGCCGGCGCCAAGGTGGTGGCGGACGAAACCCCGCTGCCGTACCCCTTCACCACGGCGAACGAGCTTCTGGAGATCTGCAGCCGCGAAAACATGTCGATCTCCGACGTCATGCTCGCCAACGAACTGGTGTGGCGCAGCGAGGCGGAGCTCCGGGAGGAACTGCTGAAGCTGTGGGCCGTCATGCGCGAATGCGTGGACAACGGCTGCGCCGCGGAAGGCATCCTGCCCGGCGGGCTGAACGTGCGGCGGCGGGCGCCGCAGCTCTACCAGACGCTGACGGCGGACACTGGTGTCACCGACCCGCTCCGCGCCATGGAGTGGGTGAACCTCTTCGCGCTGGCCGTGAACGAGGAGAACGCGGCCGGCGGCCGCATCGTCACCGCCCCCACCAACGGCGCGGCCGGGATCGTTCCGGCGGTGCTGCACTACTACGTCAAGTTTGTTCCGGGAGCCGACGACGACGGTGTGGTCCGCTTCCTGCTCGCGGCGGCCGCCGTCGGGATTCTGTTCAAAATCAACGCCTCTATCTCCGGTGCTGAAGTGGGCTGCCAGGGCGAGGTCGGTTCGGCCTGCTCCATGGCCGCCGCCGGTCTCTGCGAAGTGCTGGGTGGAACCCCGGAACAGGTGGAGAACGCCGCCGAGGTGGGGATCGAACACAACCTGGGGCTGACCTGCGACCCCGTGGGCGGGCTGGTGCAGATCCCGTGCATCGAGCGGAACGCGATCGCCAGCGTCAAGGCGATCAACGCCGCGCGGCTGGCCCTGCACGGGGACGGCAGCCACAAGGTGTCGCTGGACAAGGCCATCAAGACCATGCGCGAGACCGGAGCGGACATGAAAACCAAGTACAAGGAAACCTCTCGAGGAGGCCTCGCCGTGAATGTGATTGAGTGCTGAGCGATGACTGCAATTCAGACTGAGAACCGCGCCGCCGAACAGGCCGCCAATGGCGTCGAGCACGTGCTGACCCTGGACTGCCCCGAAGGCCCGGGCATCGTGCACGCCGTCTCCGGCTTCCTGCTGGAATACGGCTGCGACATCATCGACAACAAGCAGTTCGGCGACCGGTCCGAAGGGCACTTCTTCATGCGGGTGCATTTCGCGTCGGACGGCAACGAATCCACGCTGGACCAGCTGCGTGCCGGCTTCACGCCTGTGGCCGAGAAGTACAACATGAAGTGGCGGCTGGAACGGAACGGGTCCCGCCGCAAGGTCCTGATCATGGTCTCGAAGTTCGGCCACTGCCTCAACGACCTGCTCTTCCGGGCCCGCGTGGGGGAACTCCCCATCGAGGTTGTGGGCGTGGTGTCCAACCACACCGACCACCAGGCCCTCGTGGACTGGCACGGCATCCCGTTCTTCCACATCCCCGTCACCGCGGCCACCAAGCCGCAGGCGGAGGCACGGCTGCTGGAAATCGTGGACGAGCTCGACGTCGAGCTGGTGGTGCTGGCCCGGTACATGCAGGTCCTCAGCGACGACCTGGCACGGAAGCTGGACGGCAAGGCGATCAACATCCACCACTCGTTCCTGCCCTCGTTCAAGGGTGCCAAGCCGTACCACCAGGCCTACGCCCGCGGCGTGAAGACCGTGGGTGCCACGGCGCACTACGTGAATGCGGAGCTCGACGAGGGTCCGATCATCGCGCAGCAGGTGGTTGAAGTCGACCACACCTTCGGCCCCGAGGACCTGGTCGCCGCCGGGCGGGACACCGAGTGCAAGGCGCTCAGCAACGCCGTCCGCTGGCACTGCGAAGGCCGGATCATCCTCAACGGCAACCGGACCGTGGTCCTGAAGTAGCGACGCTTCCTCACATCCCGTCGCTTCAAGCAGGACGCTTCCTCACGTCCTGCCGCTTCAAACAGGACCCTTCCTCACGTCCCGTCGCTTAACCCGAAACGCTCCTGCAGTTCATGTCTGCAGGAGCGTTTCGGTTTAGGCGACCAAAGGTGAGGAAGCGTCCGGGGTGGGGCGACCAAAGGTGAGGAAGCGTTTGGTGTTAGGCGACCAAAGGTGAGGACGCGTTTGGTGTTAGGCGACCAAAGGTGAGGAAGCGTTTGAGGGTCAGACGCCCAGGGCTTCGCGGAGCGCCTGGACGTGGCCCTGCGCTTTGACCTGGTACTGGGCCAGCGTGACCTTGCCTTCGGGATCCAGCACCACGGTGGAGCGGACGATGCCCTCGTGCACCTCGCCGTCGATGAGCTTCTCGCCCCAGGCGCCGTAGGCCAGCGCCACGGCGTGGTCCTCGTCGGCCAGCAGCGGGAAGGTGAGCCCGAAGTCGCCCGTGAAGTTGGCCAGCTTCTCCGGCGCGTCGGGGGAGATGCCCAGCACCGCGTAGCCGGAGCCCTGGAAGGATGCCAGGTTGTCGCGGAAGTCGCAGGCTTCTGTGGTGCAGCCGGGGGTGGCGGCCTCGGGGTAGAAGTACACGATGACGTTCTTGCCGCGGTAGTCGGCCAGCGCGGTCTGCTTGCCTTCTGCGTCAAGCAGCGTGAAGTCCGGCGCCTGGGTTCCGGGCTGGAGCTTGGTGGTCAGTTTGGGGCTCATGGCATTCCTTCTGGATCTGGGTCGAGCGAAAAATCTGGTCAAGCACAATGACTGATCGGGCTGAAATGGTTAACAGCAGCCCTAGATACTGTATTCCGCCGGGCCGCGCACGGTGGCTGCGGGTCCGCAGATGAAGCGGTAGCCGCCGCCGCGGACGGTGGCGATCGCGTGCCGGCCGCCGCGCAGTTTCCGCCGGACCCGCCCCACATAGACGTCGATGGAACGGGTCGCGGCGCCGGGGCTGTCGAACGATTCCAGGAACAGCCGCAGCTCCTCCCGGTCTACGGTTCGCGAGCAGTGTTCCACGAGGTAGCGCAGCAGTTTGAACTCGACGCCGGTCAGCGGCACCCGCTCGCCGTCCAGCAGCACCTCGGATTGGGCCAGGTCCACGGCCACGCGGCTGACGTGCCCGGCCGACGGCGGCACGGGGGTTCCGCCGTCGGGCGCACCGTGGGGTTCCCCCTCCCCTGGGGGCGCGCCCGGGTGCGTCCCGGCGGCGGAAGTTGCAGCTCCGGCGGCGGGCCAGTGGACTTCCGCCTCCGGAGCAAATTGAAGGGCGCGCGCCAGCACCAGCTCGGCGGCGCGGGCCAGGACCTCGGGATCGATCTCCTGGCCTTCGGGCGGAGCTACCCAGACGGCCAGGCCGTGGGCCTTGGCGCCCCAGGGGGCGGAAGTGCCGCGCGGTGAATGGGCGTGCACAGCCACCGCGCGGCCCTCAGATGCCGCCGCGGCGGATCAGCTTGCCGCCGGGGGTCTGGCCGTCCACCACGCTGCCGCGCAGGTACGTGCGCCGGACCACGCCGGAGAGTGCCTTGCCGTCGTACGGGGTGATGGGGTTCTTGTGCTTGAGCTTGGACACGTCCACCACGAAGGCCTCGTCCTGGGCGAAGACGGAGAAATCGGCATCGTATCCCAGGGCCAGCTGGCCCTTGTTGGAGAGGCGGGCCAGGGAGGCGGGCTTCTCGGCCATCCACGACACGACCTGCTCCAGCGGGATGCCGCGGTGCCGGGCCTCGGTCCAGATCAGGGACAGGCCCAGCTGCAGCGAGGAGACACCGCCCCAGGCCACGGCGAAGTCACCGTTTTCCAGGTCCTTCAGGTCCAGCGTCGAAGGCGAGTGGTCGGAGACGATGCAGTCGATGGTGCCGTCCTGCAGGCCCTGCCAGAGGAGCTCGCGGTTGGAGGCCTCACGGATGGGCGGGCAGCACTTGTACGCGGTGGCGCCGTCGGGGATTTCCTCGGCCATGAGCGTGAGGTAGTGCGGGCAGGTCTCCACGGTGAGGTGCACGCCGTCGCGCTTTGCCGACGCGATCATCGGCAGCGCGTCCGACGAGGACAGGTGCAGGATGTGGGCGCGGGCGCCGGTCCAGCGGGCGCGCTCGATCACCTCGGCGATGGCCTTGTTCTCGGCGCCGCGGGGGCGGGAGGCGAGGAAAGTGGAGTAGTGTGCGCCGCCGGGGTGGGGCGCGTGGTCGATGGCGTGCGAGTCCTCGGCGTGGACGATCATGAGCGAGTCGAAGGACTTCAGCTCGCGCATGTCCTCTTCCATCTCGTCCGCTTCCAGGTGCGGGAACTCGTCCACGCCGGAGTGGAGCAGGAAGCACTTGAAGCCGAAGACGCCCTCGTCGTGCAGCGGGCGCAGGTCGGCCTTGTTGCCGGGAATGGCGCCGCCCCAGAATCCGACGTCGACGAACGCCTGGTCCTCGGCCACCTCGCGCTTGAGCTTGAGGCCGTCCACGTTGGTGGTGGGCGGAATGGAGTTCAGCGGCATGTCGATGATGGTGGTCACGCCGCCGGCGGCCGCGGCGCGGGTGGCGGAGGCGAAACCCTCCCACTCGGTGCGGCCGGGCTCGTTGACGTGGACGTGGGTGTCCACTAGGCCGGGGATCAGGGTTTCGTCGTCGGCGAGTTCGATGACCTCGGCGCCCGCTAGGCCGTTGCCGAGCGGTTCCAGGGCGACGATCTTTCCGCCGCGCACGCCCACTTCACGGGCCGCGATCCCGGCGGTGGTGAGGATGCGCCGGCCCCGGATGACCAGGTCAAAGCGTTCTTCAGACATTCAGGGGCTCCTTCGTGTTAGCGCTGTCGGTCAGGTGCACGCCGATGTGCTGACCCAATTCTTCAAGCAGGCGGCCTGCTTCAGCTATACATATCTCTACATTGCCCTCCAGCGCGGTCAGGGGGTAGACCTGCCGAAAGCCGGACGTCTGCTGCTGCTGCTGCGTGAGCGTGGTGCGGCCACAGACGGCGAGCACCGGGACACCGGCCTGTGCAGCCGCCCGGGCAACGCCCATGGGCGTCTTGCCCAGCAGGCTCTGTTCGTCCAGGCTTCCTTCGCCGGTGATCACCAGGTCCGCGCCGGCCAGCCGCTCTGCCAGCAGGGTGAATTCAAGCACGACGTCGATGCCCGGACGGCGTGATGCGGCCAGTGCCGCGATGGCTGCGTAGCCGACGCCGCCTGCCGCTCCGGCGCCCAGTGCGCTGGCGGCCTTGACTGCCCGGGGGCCGATCTCCGCGGCGAGGACCTGGACGAAGTTGGTGAGGGCGGCGTCCAGTTCGCCGACGTCGGCGGCGGTGGCGCCCTTCTGCGGTCCGAAGATGGCGGCCGCGCCCTCGGGCCCGAGCAGCGGGTTGTCTACGTCGCTGGCCAGGATGAATCGGGCGTCCTCCAGCCGGGTGTCGAAGCCGGAGAAGTCGATGGTCGCCAGGTCCGCGAGGGCGGCGCCGCCGAGGGGCAGTTCGTTGCCGGCGGAGTCGAGCAGCTTCGCGCCGAGTCCCTGCAGGACTCCCGCGCCGCCGTCGGTGTTGGCGCTGCCGCCCACGCCCAGGATGATCTGCCGGCAGCCGGCGTCGAGCGCCGCGCGGATCAGTTCCCCGGTGCCCAGGCTGCTGGCAGCCCGGGCAGAGGCGGAACCCGGCCGCCCGCCGTCGTACCCGGGAAGGACAGCGAGACCTGAAGCCGCGGCCATTTCGATCACGGCCTCCCGGCCGCGGACCGCGAACTCCGCCGTCAGCGGCTGTCCGGTGGGGCCGCTGACCACGGCGCGGCGGCGGGTGAAGCCGGAGCCGACGGCGGCGTCGAGGGTGCCCTCGCCGCCGTCGGCCACGGGAATCCGCAGTACCTCAAGGGTGCCCTGTGCCTCAAGGCTGCCCGGCCCGCCCGCTGTGGCGGAGCCGTTCCGGAGCCCTGTTTCAAGGTGCCGGGCGACGTCCGGGGCGGAGAGTGAGCCCTTGAACTTGTCCGGCGCGATCACGATGCGCATTGCTTGCCTATCTTCGGTACTTTTCGGTGCGGCTGGTATGTCCCGCTGGGTGCCAGTGCAGGTTCTTAGTCCTGCAGGGCCAGGATGGCGGTGGGGGCGTCGGCGGCGGTGGCGGCCAGCTCCTCGAACTCGTTCACGGCGTTGATTTCCAGGCCCATGGAGATGTTGGTGATCTTTTCCAGGATCACTTCCACCACCACGGGAACCTGGAACTCGCCCATCAGGGCCTTGGCCTTGTCGAACGCGGCCGGCATGTCCTCCGGGTTGGTCACGCGGATGGCCTTGCAGCCGAGGCCCTCAACCACCTTGACGTGGTCCACGCCGTAGCCCATGGTCTCGGGGGAGTTGATGTTGTCGAAGCCCAGGGACACGTTCTGCTCCATGTTGAAGCCGCGCTGCGACTGGCGGATCAGGCCCAGGTAGGAGTTGTTCACCACCACGTGGATGTACGGCAGGTTGAACTGCGCGCCCACGGCCAGTTCCTCGATCATGAACTGGAAGTCGTAGTCGCCGGACAGGGCAACCACGGTCTCATCCGGCTTGCCGCGCACGACGCCGAGGGCGGCCGGGGCGGTCCAGCCCAGCGGGCCTGCCTGGCCGGCATTGATCCACCTGCGGGCGCCGAACACGTGCAGCATCTGGGCGCCGGCGATCTGGGACAGGCCGATGGTGGACACGTAGGTGGTGTCCTTGCCGAAAGCCTTGTTCATCTCCTGGTACACGCGCTGCGGCTTGATCGGCACGTTGTCGAAGTTGGTCTTGCGGTGCAGGGTGGCCTTGCGCTCGGCGCACTCGGCGGCCCAGGCGGAGTAGTCCGGCAGGGAGCCGGCGGCGCGGCGTTCGCGGGCCAGTTCCAGCAGGCCGTCCAGGGCGGCGCCGGCGTCTGAGGCGATGCCGAAGTCCGGGGAGAACACCCGGCCGATCTGGGTGGGCTCGATGTCGATGTGCACGAACTTGCGGCCAGCGGTGTAGGTGTCCAGGCCGCCGGTGTGGCGGTTGGCCCAGCGGTTGCCGATGCCGATCACGAAGTCGCTGCGCAGGAAGTTCTCGTTGCCGTAGCGGTGGCTGGTCTGCAGGCCCACCATGCCGGCCATCAGCCCGTGGTCGTCCGGGATGGCGCCCCAGCCCATCAGCGTGGGGATCACGGGAACGTTCAGCAGCTCGGCCAGTTCCACCAGCTGCGCGGAGGCGCCGGCGTTGATGATGCCGCCGCCGGCCACGATCAGCGGGCGTTCGCCTGCCGTCAGCATGTCCAGGGCCTTCTCCAGCTGCTTGCGGCTGGCCTTGGGCTTCTCCACGGGCAGCGGCTCGTAGGTGTCGATGTCGAATTCGATCTCGGCCATCTGAACGTCGATCGGCAGGTCCAGCAGCACGGGGCCCGGGCGGCCGGAGCGCATCAGCTGGAACGCCTTCTGGAACGCGCCGGGAACCTGGCCGGGCTCCAGGATGGTCATGGCCATCTTGGTGACGGGCTTGGCGATGGACTCGATGTCCACGGCCTGGAAGTCTTCCTTGTGCAGCTTGGCCACGGGGGCCTGGCCGGTGATGCAGAGCATGGGGATGGAATCGGCCCACGCGGCGTACAGGCCGGTGATCATGTCGGTGCCGGCGGGGCCGGAGGTGCCGATGCAGATGCCGATGTTGCCGTCGGCGGCACGGGAGTAGCCGTCGGCCATGTGGCTGGCGCCTTCGACGTGGCGGGCCAGGGTGTGGCGGATGCCGCCGTGGGCCCGCATGGCCGAGTAGAAGGGGTTGATTGCCGCGCCTGGCAGGCCGAACGCCTCGGTGGCGCCCTCCTTTTCCAGGATCGCGACGGCAGCGTCTACGGTGCGCATCTTGGTCATGGTGTACTCCTAAAAAGTCTGTTTTTGGGTGTGCTGAAGGAAGGCCCGGCGTTCGCCAGGCAGTTTGGGGGTGCCGCCGTCGTGCTTCCCGACGGCGGCAGTGGAGTTTTTGTGCAGATAATGGCCTCTGGAGGGCCGTTAGGGCCGACTATCTGGACAAAAACTCCGGGGAGACGGGCTGTTACTCCCGGCCGCTGAGCTGCAGGACCTGCTTGAAGAGTCCCGAGTGGTCCAGGCCGCCGTCGCCCTGGTTGACAGTGGCTGCGACGAGCTGGGCGACGACTGCGCCGAGCGGGATGGAGACGTTGGCTTCGCGGGCTGCGGAGGTGACGATGCCCAGGTCCTTGTGGTGCAGGGCGAGGCGGAAGCCGGGGTCGAAGTTGCGGTCCAGCATCTTCTGGCCCTTCTGGTCAAGGACCTTGGAGCCGGCAAGCCCGCCGCCAAGGACCTTGAGTGCGGCGTCGGTGTCCACGCCGTAGGCCTCAAGGAAGGCGATGGCCTCGCCGAGGACCTCGATGTTGACGGCGACGATTAGCTGGTTGGCAGCCTTGACGGTCTGGCCGGAGCCCGAAGGGCCGACGTGGACGATGGTTTTGCCGACGGCGTTCAGGACATCCTGGGCTGCCTCGAAGTCTGCCTTGTCGCCGCCGACCATGATGGACAGGGCGGCGTCGATGGCGCCCTGTTCGCCGCCGGAGACCGGGGCGTCGAGGGGGCGGATGCCGGCTGCGGTTGCCTCTTCCGAGAGGCGCTTGGCAACGTCCGGGCGGATGCTGGAAGCGTCGATCCACAGGGTGCCCTTCTTCGCGTTGGCGAAGACGCCGTCCGTGCCACTGACTACGCCCTCAACGTCGGGGGAGTCCGGCACCATGGTGATGACGACGTCGGCGTCCTTGACGGCATCGGCGATGCTGGACGCGCCCTTGCCGCCTTCGGAGACGAGCTTGTCGATCTTGTCCTGGCTGCGGTTGAAACCAGTGACCGTGTGGCCGGCCTTGACGAGGTTGATGGCCATGGGCAGGCCCATGATTCCGAGTCCGATGACTGCAACGTTGCTCATTGTGGTTCCTTTACTGAAAGTCTTGTGGGTGGTGCCGGAGGGTTAGTTCGTGGCGTGTTCGCGGATGGCCCAGCTGAAGGCGGTTTCCTGCGGTTCCTTGTATTCGAGGCCGATGTAGCCGTCGTAGCCGAGTTCGCGGCTGCGGGCGATCCATTCGCCGAGGGGAAGCTCGCCGGTTCCGGGAGCCCCGCGGCCGGGGTTGTCGGCAATCTGGATGTGGCCGAAGTCCTTGGCGTGGTTTTCGATGACGGCGGCGACGTCGTCCCCGTTGACGGCCAGGTGGTAGAAATCAGCGAGCAGCTTGATGTTCTGGGCGCCGGATTCCGTCCTGACCCGGGCTATCACGTCGAGCGCGTCCTGGGCCTTGAGGAGCGGGTAGCGCGGGGCTCCGCTGACGGGCTCGAGGAGGACGGTGCCGCCAATCCGGGCTACACCCTCGGCAGCCGCGGCCAGGTTCCTGGCCGCCAGTTCGTCCTGTTCCTCCGGGCTGAATTCCTCCTGGCGGTTGCCGTAGAGGGCGTTGAAGGCCTTGCATCCGAGGCGCTCACCGATGCCGGCGACGACGTCGATGTTGTCCTTGAACTCACCTTCACGGCCCACCCAGGACACCAGGCCGCGGTCGCCGCCGGGCATGTTGCCGGCATTGAAGTTCAGGCCGGAGAGCTGGACGCCGGCGTCGGTGATGGCGCGCTCGAAAGCCGTGGTCTCGGCGTCGGAAGGGACTGAGCTCTCAAAGGGCCACCAGAACTCGACGGCGTCAAAGCCCGCCGCCTTCGCGGCCGCGGGGCGCTCGAGCAGGGGCAGCTCCGTCAGGAGGATGGAGCAGTTCACTGTGTACGTCATCGTAGGTCCTTCCGGGGAGGGGCTTTGATCTATCTTCCCTGCTTCTCGGTCCTTCAACCGTTTCCGCTTTGTGGAATTTAGATTCTGCTTTATGAAAAGTGTAGGGAAGGGGTGGCGGGTGAGTCAAGGGAGTGTGCACGGGAAACTGGTTTGGGATACCAAAAGCGGTGGTCCTATGCGCCTGAATCGGCCAACCGCGTAGTGATTGGCCCGGACATCCCTTCGGGCGGCCGCCGACTGCGGTACGGCTATGCTGAGGAACGCCGGGAGGGCCCGGCGGGGGCGTGGCCGCAAGGACCATCGCCATTGGTCGCGGAAGGACAAGCGAATGGGGCGTGCGACAGTCCAGGACGTTGCGAAAGCAGCTGGAGTGTCTGTGGGGACGGTCTCCCGCGTCCTGAATGGAAGTCCGGCAGTCAGCGAGTCGAGCAGGGACAAGGTCAACGCAGCAATCCGCCAGCTCAGTTACCGGCCCCTGGCTTCCGCCCGCGACCTTCGCAGGGACCGGACCATGCGCGTCCTGGCCCTCGCCAAGAATCTGGACTCACTGGTGATCAGTGAAGTCTTCCGCGGTGTCGGCGACGCCGCGGCGGAATCGGGCTATGTCAGCCTCATCGCAGCGACGGCCGGGGACCTGGAGCGCGAACAACAACTGGTGGACATGCTGCGGAACGGCTCCGTGGACGGACTGGTCCTGTTCTCGCCGACGATGTCGGATGGCGACGTCGATGCGGTGGCCGAGCAGCTGAGTGTTGTCCAGGTCTGTGAGATTGTGGACGCCGAAGCGGCGTTCGGCGTGTCCATCGACGACCGTCAGGCCGCTTTCGACATTACGCGGCATCTGATCGACACCGGCAGCCGGCGGCTGGCCATGATCGGGCACAGGGCCGCCCGCTCTGGCCGGCTGCGCGAGGCGGGCTTTCGGCAGGCAGTCGCCGATGCGGGCCTGTCGCCGGAGCTGATGCTGTTCGGAGAAGGCAGTTTCGGCTTCCACGCCGGGCGCAGGCTGGCCCGGGAGCTGCTGGAGGCGGAGCACCTTCCGGACGCGGTGTTTTGCGGTACCGACATCGTGGCGGCCGGATGCGTCCGTGAACTCACCGACGCCGGGCTGCGGGTGCCGGACGACATTGCTGTGGCAGGTTTTGATGACTCCGCCCAGGCGGAGATGTGCGTCCCGGAACTGACCACTGTCCGGCAGCCGGCCTATGAGATGGGCCGGGTGGCATTCGCGGAGCTCCTTGAGCGGATGACAGTGCCCGGTGCGCACCGACGTGGCCGCACCTTCCTCCCGCACGAACTCGTGGTGCGGGACTCCACCAAGGGTTAAACCGGGGGTTGACAGCCTCGCGTGGCGCCTGTCACACTACTTTGGAATCGATTCCACGGCCACGGGCCGATTTTTTTGGTGCACACATGGAATCGATTCCAAAGTAGACATGGAAGCATCGGCAAAGAAGCCATGCTCAGGGTGCGTGGCAGTCTCCGTTGCTGCCGCCACGCTGAGCTTCCCACTTCCCACAGACCCCCAAAGGAGCCACTTGTGGACTTGATTCGACCTGCTTCTCCGCTCCAGGAGGACACTGCAACATCCCAGAACGCTGCGGCCCAGGCAGCCGCGCCTAGAGCTGAACGGGGCGGTTCGCCGCGGCGGCGACGCCTCATCGTTGGCGCAGCCGCGGCAATGGCCGCAGGCCTGTTGGTGAGCGGGTGCGGTGGCGGCGCGGCCACCCAGGGTGCGGAAAAAGCGGCAGCTGCCGATCCGGCGTCGGGCGCTAGTGCTACCGGCAGTGTCAGCATCTGCGGCGGCAAAGACGCCTCCGGTATCTACAAGGGCACCGCAGAAGCGTTCAGCAAGGCGAACGGCAAAGTCACCGCCAAGTACACCGAGATCGGGGCCACCACCGACGAGGCCCGGACACAGGCTGTGCAGCGTCTCGAAGGCAAGTCCACCGAATGCGACATCTTCGTCACGGACGTCATCTGGACCTCCGAGTTCGCCTCCCAGGGCTGGCTGGTGGACCAGACCAAGCTCGTCGAGGCCAACAAGGACCGGCTCATTCCCTCCACAGTGGAGACCACCAAGTACGAAGACAAGTACTGGGCCTCGCCGTTCTTCACCAACGCGGGACTGGTGTACTACCAGAAGGACAAGGTGGCCAGGCCCGCGACCTGGCAGCAGCTCTACGCAGAAGCAGCCAAGGCCCCCGGCAATGGATTCGTCTACCAGGGCAAACAGTACGAGGGCCTGACGGTGAACTTCCTTGAGATGCTGTACAGCGCCGGCGGTGAGGTGCTCAACGACAAGGGCGAGGTCAGGATTGACTCACCGGAGACCCGCAAGGTCCTCGATTTCATGCGCAAGGGCCTCAAGGACGGCTCGGCGGACCGCGCTGTCCTGACGTACAACGAGGACCCGGCCCGCCTGGCCTACGAATCCGGCAACTTCGGTTACCAGCGCAACTGGCCGCACGTGTACCGCCTGCTCAATGCCACGGCGCTGGCAGGCAGCTTCGGTGTGGCGCCGCTGCCGGCATGGGAAGGCGGCAAGGCCTCCGGCGTGCTGGGTGGCTGGAACCTGGCCATCTCGGCCCACTCCACGAACCAGGCCGCGGCCGTGGCGTTCATCGACTTTGCCACGACCCCCGAATGGCAGAAGCACGTGGCCATGGACTACTCCCAGGCCCCGGTCAATGAGGCCGCGTACTCCGACGCGGCGGTGCTCGAGAAGATGCCGTTCGCCACGGAACTGCTCGCCTCCGTCAAGGGTGCCAAGCCGCGTCCCATCTCCCCGGTCTACCCGCAGATCTCCCAGGCGATCTACAAGAACGTCTACGCCGTTCTCTCCGGCACCGCCTCCACGGAGGAGGCCGTGAAGAAGATGGCCGAGGAAATCACCACCGCCAAGGCGAGCTTCTGATCATGTCGACCAGGACACTCTTCCCCGGCCGCCTGAACGGCCCCGGCCGCCTGAACGGCCCTGGCCGCCTGAACGGCCCCGGCCGCCTGAACGGCCCGGGCCGCGGCGTTCCCAGCCGCGACCGGGCCGAGCGGCGGCTCGCCATCCGGATGACGGCCCCGTCGCTCGTCCTGATGGCATTGGTGGCGGCGGTCCCCATCGGGTACGCGATCTGGCTGTCCCTGAACCAGTACAGCGTCCGCACTGCCGGCCTCTCCCGCTTCGTGGGCATGGAGAACTACATCACGGCGCTGAGCAGCTCCGAATGGTGGGCCGCCTTCGGCCAGACGTTCCTGTTCGCCGCCCTTTCGGTCTCCCTGGAGCTGGTCCTCGGCACCGCCATGGCCCTGCTTCTGAACCTCGCGTTCAAGGGCCGCGCACTCCTGCGCACCGTGGTCCTGCTGCCCTACGCGATCGTCACCGTGGTCAGCGCCATCACCTGGCAGACGATGTTCCAGCCCAACCTGGGCCTGGTCACCAACGTCCTTTCTGCCCTGGGGCTGCCGGGCGGCGACGTCGTCTGGCTCGGCGAACATGGATACGCCATGGCCGTGATCGTCCTGGCCGACGTTTGGAAGACAACACCGTTCGCGGCCCTCATCATCCTGGCCGGCCTGCAGGTCATCTCCGCTGAGACCTACGAGGCAGCAGAGCTCGACGGCGCCAGCAAGTGGCAGACGTTCGTGCACATCACCCTGCCGCTGCTGCGTCCTGCGATCGTCCTGGCCGCAATCTTCCGCACCATGGATGCCCTGCGGGTCTTCGACCTGCCGTTCGTGCTCACCCGCGGCGCCAACGGTACCGAGTCCATGTCGATGCTGGCCTACAGCCAGCTGCGGGAAAACCGGCTGGTGGGCGAAGGGTCGGCGCTGTCCATCCTGACCTTCCTGACGGTCATGGTGGTCTCCGTCATTTACATCCGCTTCGCCGGGGGCAACATCCGCGAAGTCGCCAAGGAGGAACAATGAGCACGCTGACCGCAGAACGCCCGACGGCGGAACTCACCACGCGTTCGACGGCACCGAAGCGCCGGCTCCGCGGCGCGGCGAAGCTGCACCCTCTTGTGTGGGTGTTCGTCATTGCCGTCATGGGCTTCTCGCTCATACCGTTCTACTGGCTGGTCAACACCTCGCTCAAGAAGGGTACGAGCCTGTCCAAGGGCGAACTCTTCCCCAGCCAGCCCAGCCTGGAGAACTACCTGGTGGTGTTCCAGAACGCCGAGTTCCTCCTGGCCCTGCGCAATTCGGTGATCATCGCCGTCGTCACCACCACGGTGGCACTGGTGTTTGCCTCCTTCGCCGCCTACGCCCTGGCCAGGCTAAAGATGCGCCGCAAGGCCATGATCCTGACCCTCATCCTGTCCGTAACAACCTTCCCGGCCATCGCCATCGCGGCCCCGATGTTCTCGATCTGGCGCGAAATCGGCCTGTACGACACACTCCTGGGCCTCATCATCCCGAAGCTGACCTTCGCGTTGCCGCTGGCGATCTACACGCTGACGTCCTTCTTCAAGGAGATCCCGCGGGAGCTCGAGGAATCGGCGTACATGGACGGGGCCACGCCGTTCACCGCCTTCCGCAAGGTCATTCTTCCCCTGGCGGTCCCGGGCCTCGCCACCACCGCGATCCTGGTGTTCATCTCGGTCTGGAACGAATTCCTGCTTGCCGTCACGCTGACCACCTCGCCGGAGGCCCGCCCGGTCCCGGTTGCCATCGCCTTCTTCAGCGGAACCAGCGAGTTCGACCAGCCACTGGGCACCATCAGCGCCGCGTCGGTGATCATCACGGTCCCGCTGGTCATCCTGGTGCTCGTGTGCCAGAAGCGCATCGTTTCCGGGATGACAGCCGGCGCCGTCAAGGGCTAAGCCCCACCACCGAATCCAGACCCACCCACAGACTCCAACGAGAACCACAGAAAGAACAGGAACAACGTGAGCATTCAGCAGCAGGCTTCGTCCGCACCCCTCAAGGTAGGAGTTGTGGGCATCGGCTGGGCCGGCCAGCAGCACCTGAAGGCGTACAGCACCATCGACGGCGTCCAGATTGTCGCCGTCGCCGGCATGGAGCAGGAACTCCTGGCCCAAATGAAGGACGAATACAGCATTCCGCACGCCTTCGCCCGCTGGGAAGACCTGATCGAGCTCGACGGCCTCGACGCCGTCAGCGTGGCCGTCCCCACCTTCCTGCACGCACCGATCTCCATTGCGGCACTGGAACGCGGACTGCACGTGCTGAGCGAAAAGCCGCTGGCCCGCAACGGCGTCGAGGGCCAGGCCATGGTCGACGCCGCCCGGAAGGCGGGGCGCGTCCTGGACGTCGCCTTCAACCACCGCCGCCGCGGTGACATCCAGGCACTCAAGCAAGTGATTGACGACGGCGGTGTGGGCCGCCCGTACTACGCCAAGGCATCCTGGCTCCGCCGCCAGGGCATTCCCACGCTCGGCAGCTGGTTCACCAACCCCGAGCTCGCCGGCGGCGGGCCGCTGGCGGACATCGGCGTCCACGTCCTGGACTATTCCCTCCACCTCCTGGGCGAACCGAAGGTCGTGGCGGTCTCGGCCTCGACGCATTCCGAACTTGGCCCGCGCGGCCTCGGCGGCAACGCCCGCTACACCGCCACCACATCCAGCCACAAGTTCGAGGTGGAAGACTTCGCGTCCGCGTTCATCCGGCTGGAAGGCGGCGGGACCCTCGTCCTGGAAGCAGGATGGGCCAGCTACCGTGACGAGCGCGACCTGATCGACTTCACCGTCTACGGCACCGACGGCGGAGCGGAACTGCGCTCGGTGGGAGCTTCCGAAACTCCGGTGGCGGAAGTGCGCGTCTTCGCGGAGAAGGACGGTGAAAACGCCGACTTCAACGTGGTGGCCGAACCCGGCCGCGCCCACCAGGCCGTCGTCGACGACTTCATTGCCGCCGTCCGCGGCGGCGAGACCGTCTGGGGCAGCCACGACGGATCGCTTGCCTTGAGCCGCGCCCTGGTCCTCGATGCCTGCTACAAGTCCGCCCGCGAGCAGCGTGAAGTGGTGCTCTGATATGTCTGATAAGAAACTGAAGGTCGTCGTCTGGAACGAGGCCGTCCATGAGGCCCGCAACGAGCCGGAAACCATGGCCGGGATGTACCCGGAAGGCATCCATGGCGCCATCGCGGCCGGGCTCCGGGCCTTCTACCCGGACGCGGAAATCACGACGGCGACGCTCGCCGATCCGGAACACGGACTGTCCGAAGAGGTCCTGGCCCAGATCGACGTGCTGCTGTGGTGGGGGCACATCGCGCACCAGGAAGTCAGCGACGACGTGGTGGAACGCGTGCAGCGCCACGTCCTGGGCGGCATGGGCCTGGTGGTGCTGCATTCCGGGCACTTCGCCAAGATCTTCACCAGGCTGCTCGGCACCACCTGCTCACTGAAGTGGCGCAACGAGGGCGAACGCGAACTCGTGTGGACGGTCAAGCCTTCACACCCGATTGCGGCCGGCGTCGAAAGCCCCATCGTCATCCCCCAGCAGGAAATGTACGGGGAGCTGTTCGACATCCCGGAGCCCGATGACCTGATCTTCATCAGCTCCTTCACCGGCGGCGAGGTGTTCCGCTCCGGCGTGACGTTCTCCCGGGGCAAGGGCCGGATCTTCTACTTCAGCCCCGGCGACCAGGAATACCCGGTGTACCACCAGCCGCAGATCCAAAGGGTCATTGCCAACGGCGTTGGCTGGGTGGCGCAGCCGGACCGGTTCCGTGCGGCACCGGAGGTCTCCAACCCGGACCGCGGCTGGTTCGACAAAGACTAGGCACTTTCGCAAACCCGCGCCCGGCCCACCGCAAAAGATCCCAGGAGCACCATGACCACCTCCCCTGCACCGTCAGATCCCCGCCCGTTGGGTGTGGCAATGATCGGCTATGCCTTCATGGGCAAGGCCCACTCGAATGCCTGGCGGAACGTGGCCAGCTTCTTCGACGTCCCCGCCTTCGAGCAGAAAGTGCTCGTGGGCCGGGACGCCGGCAAGGTGGCCCAGGCCGCAGCCAGGTACGGCTGGGCCGGGTCCGCCACCGACTGGCGCTCCGTGATTACCCGGGACGACATCGACATCGTGGACATCTGCGCCCCGGGCTGGATGCACGCAGAGATCGCCATCGCCGCCCTCGAAGCCGGGAAGCACGTACTCGTGGAAAAGCCATTGGCCAACACCATCGCTGAGGCCGAAGCCATGAGTGCGGCAGCCGCGGCGGCCGCAGCCAAGGGCGTCCAGTCGATGATCGGGTTCAACTACCGGCGTGTGCCGGCCCTGGCGCTGGCCCGCGAACTCATCGCCGAAGGCAGGCTTGGCACTGTCCGGCACGTCCGGGCGGCGTATTTGCAGGATTGGCTCGCGGACGCCGGGGCCCCGATGAGCTGGCGTTTGCGGAAGGAAACCGCAGGCTCGGGCGCTCTCGGCGACATCGCGTCCCACGCCATAGACCAGGTCCAGTTCCTCACCGGTGAGACTGTCACCGAGGTGACCGGAACGCTGAGGACCTTTGTGGCCGACCGGCCGGGCCCGAAGGGCTTGGAACAGGTGACCGTTGACGACGCCGCCTGGGCCACGCTGGGGATGACCGGCAATGTCAGTGCGTCCGTGGAGGCCTCCCGGGTTGCCACCGGCCAGAAGAACAGCCTGGGCATCGAGGTCTACGGTTCACTCGGGTCGCTGACATTCGACCTGGAGAACCTGAACGAACTGAATTTCCTGGACGCCAGCCTCCCGGTCCGTGAGCAGGGTTTCCGCCGGATCCTGGTCAACGAACCGGAGCACCCGCACATGGACGCGTGGTGGCCGCAAGGCCACATCATCGGCTGGGAACACACCTTCACGCACCAGATCCGCGACTTCCTCGCCGCCGTCAGCGCGGGCGAGGCGCCGACGCCGTCGTTCGAGGAAGGCCTCCGGGTCCAGCGGGTGTTGGCCGCGATCGAAGAGTCCGCCAGCAACAGGAGCACCATCACCCGGGTGGACCGGATGGCGTTCGCTACCGAGGGGACCTGACGCCCGGCCGTAGAAAGCTATTCATGCCCGCCCGCAGCCAGCCCCACGCCCACGGCCGCCACAAACGCGTCCGTCTCCACTGACCGCAGACTTACGGGCGGGCTGCGTCCACGAGGACGTCGTCGATCCGGGACAGCACCCCGGGCCAGCCGCTGCCCATGCCGTCGAAGGCCTGCTGGCCCATCGGGGTGTCGAGTTTGAAACCGGCGTGCTCGAGGTGCAGGACCGTTCCATCCTCGACGGCCTCGAGCGTCCACGTGACGGTGGTGTCCAGGGTGCCTTCAGCGAAAAGGAAGCTGATGGAGGTGCCGGGGTCGACGCTGAGGACTTCGCACTGCTGGGTGCCCCAGGCGCCCATGTCGAGGGTGAAGCGGTGGCCCGCGGTAGGGGCGATATCGCCCGGCGCCCACCAGCGGGCGAGCAGGTCCGGCGTCGTGAGCGCCTTCCAGACTGCCTGGGGCGGGTGCGGGAAGCGGCGCGTGAGGCGGATCGTGTTGTCGGTCATTTTGGGTTCTCCCCGTTCAGTAGGTTGCTGTCCAGTAGGTTGCCCAGCGCATCGAGGCGCCGGTTCCAGTAGTGCTCGTAATGCTTTAGCCAGCCGTCCACCTCGGCCAGGCCGTCGGCCTGAAGGTGGTACACCCGGTGCCGTCCCTGCCGCTCTTCCCGGACGAGCCCGGCCTCGCGGAGCACGGCAAGGTGTTCCGACGCCGTGGAACGGCTCTGCGCGAGCAGGCCCGTGAGGTCGCCCGCTGTCCGCGGCCCGTTCCGGAGCTCGTCGAGGATGGTGCGCCGCGAAGGGTTCGCGAGGGCACCGAAGATGTCGGGAAGCACGCCTGCATAATATGTCGGAAATTTCCGAAATGAAAGTGCGGACCCTATTGGCGCCGGATCTTGGGGCCATGTGCCGCGCAAATCTGCACCACTTTCGCGGACACCAGAGGCCCTCGCCCGCGGTTTCTCGGGGCACCTCCGTGCAACGGCGGGCCAAAGTGGTGCAGATTTGCCGGGCCAGGCCTCATGGAGCGGGTGGCTGGAGGTTTTGGCGACAGATTTGCCGAAAAATCCCTGTTTCGCGGGGCCCCGGGCCCGTAAAATAAAGGTGGGGCCGACGGCAAGAGCCCCGGTGAGCGATCCTTACGAGCCCGGGGTGCCTTCCCAACCGCCGCCGGCCCTTATGAATGCTGCCAGCGGGTACCAGAGGTTCCGATCCGGTCACGCTCCACCGGCAACTCTTCCTGCAAGATCACGCCCATGTGACCATTGGGCATGAGCGAAGAACTTCTGGCGGCGGCACCCTCCGGCGGTGGCGCCCCCCGCAATCGAACGGCCGGACTGATCCATTCCGAAGGCTCCGAGGCAACACGGCAGATGCGTGAACGGGCCAAACGGCGCCGGGAAGCAGAAGCGAAGCTGCAGCTGCACCTGATGGAAACCCGCAACAAGGCAGCCGGAACACCCGACCCCGCACTCTGAGAGCCCTGAACTCTGAGAGCCCTGAACTCTGAGAGCCCTGAACTCTGACAGCCCCGCACTCCGGGGCCACTCCGGCTGAAAGCCCCACGCCACCCCCTACGCCCGTTGCGGGACGTGCGCCTCTGCAGCAGCGGAACCCTGCCGCTGCAGGGACCTCCGCCGGCAGTTTGTTGGGGGAGCCGAGGGCGCGGTAGTCCCAGCCGGCGGCGCGGTAGGCGTCGGCGTTGAGTGCGTG
>NZ_JBHTSL010000068.1:0-5333 GCF_042795115.1 Arthrobacter sp. NPDC056493
TTTTTTATACCACCCCGGCCCCCCCTGGCGGGCCGGCGGGTACGTGTTGTACGCTCAAATTAACAAACCCCCCCCCCCCCCACCCGGCCCCCCACCCCTACTGGGGCGGCGCGCCGTCGTTCTTTAAGCAGTGTTTACGATTCCCAGACGATCTCGTCGTCGACCACGCCGTCCTCGTCCGCGGAGGCCACCAGTACCTCGTCGGTGAAGTGCTCGCCCAGGGTGAAGTCCAGGACAAAATAGCGTTCGGGCTGGCCGGGGTAGATCCCCACATGGCCCAGTTTCAGGGCCTTCAGGAACACCGCATTGGTGAGCTGGCTCTTCTCCTTCACACCGAAGATTTTCTGCAGGTGCTCGTCCTTGATGGCGTTGCAGTGGAAGCGCAGATATTCCTGCGGGCTGGTGCCCTCCTGCTCCAGCTCCTCGGCAATCATTTCCCTGACCTCGTCCACGAGTTCGGGGAGGTACCGGAGGCGGTAGTCCACTTTGTGCATGGCCGCTTCATCGAAGTGGTCATGGGCGTTGATGTTCAGGTCCAGCTCAAGGCGTTGACCGGCCAGCTGGTGCTCCGCGGCAACGTTATGGTCCCTGCCGTGGTTCAGCTCGATTACTCCGAAGTGCTGGCTCGCTACCTTGGTGGTCATATCTTCAACATAGACCCGAAAAGCAGAGCATTCCAGCATCGGGGATCATTTATCTGGCTGCCCCAGACCGCCCATGGTTTCGGCCAGCAGGTCCACGAACAGCTGGACCCGGGCTGTCTTCTTGTCGTTGATGAGCAGCGCGAAGACGTTGCGGGCCAGCCGGATTTCGGGGACGTCCAGCACCACGACGCCGGCCGGCCGATGCAGCAGGGCAAGCTCCGGCACCAGTGCCGCCCCCAGCCCGCCGGCGGCCATTTCAAGGCTGGCATGGAAGTCGTCGCTGTACGCCACCACGCGGGGGTGGAGATTGCAGCCCGCGAAGAGCCGCTCAATGACGGTGGCGTCGCTCGTGCCGGGATGGTGCATGATCCACGGCATGTCCGAAAGATGGTCGGCCGCCACCTTCGCATCGGTTCGGAATCCCCAGCCGGACGGAAGGACCACGCGGAAATTGTCGTCACCGATCCACTGCCGGTTGATGGTGTGCGGCCAGGCCAGCCCGGACTGTCCCACCTGGTACACGAGCGCCACATCGGTGTCTCCGCCGGTTCGCAACCCCTGGATGGTCTGGGCGGGTTCGGCCACGGAAACTTTCAGTTCGATGCCCAGCCCTTTCCATGCGGGACTCCGCAGGATCCGCGGCAGGACATAGGTTGCGAGGCTCGGGAAGATGCCCAGCCGCAGCTCCTGGCTGGTGGTGTCCTGTGTCCTGGAAGCCGCAGCCATCAGCGCCTCGATGTCCGTAAGGACTTTGGCCGCGTGGCGCGCCATCACCACCGCCGCATCGGTGGGAACCACGCTCCGGGCGGAGCGCTGGAACAGGCGGACGCCCGTGTCACGCTCAAGGGCGGACATCTGCTGGGACACGGCTGAGGCGGTGTAGCCGAGCCGGCTCGCCGCAGCCGCGAAGGACCCCAGCCGTGTCACCTCCAGGAGCGTCTTCAAATGCACGGGGTTGACCACCAGCCAACCTTACTCTGGGTGCTTTGGGACGGGAAAAGAATCCGTACCCATCCGGCACGCCGAACTGCTCCGAATAGCCGTTGACTACCCAAATCAGCGGCAACTGTTCAGCAGAGGAGCGAAGATTGTCACCGAGCCCAACACGGAATCGAGACGAAAGGCGGCACGTTGCTGTTGTCGGCAGCGGGGTGGCGGGCCTGACGGCCGCGTACATCCTCAGCCGCCGGGACCACGTGACCCTTTTCGAGGCGGATTCCCGGCCGGGCGGACATGCCCACACGCACGACGTGCGGCAGGAGTCGGGGAGCCTGGCCGTGGACACCGGCTTCATTGTGCACAACAACCGCACCTACCCGAACCTTATCCGGCTGTTCGGCGAGCTCGGCGTGGAGACGCAGGATTCGGACATGACCATGAGCATCCGCTGCGACGGCTGTGGCCTGGAGTACGCCGGCGCCAAGGGTGCTTCGGGTGTCTTTGCCAGGCCGGCCAACCTTGCGCGGCCGCGGTTCCTGCTGATGCTTGCCGAGATCCTGCGGTTCTGGCGGAAGGCGCGGGCGCTGCTGGCCAACGGGGCCTCCCGTCCCGGGGCACGGGAGGAAACGCTGGGCGAGTTCCTCGAACGCGAACGATTCAGCAGCTACTTCACCTCGCATTTCATGGCCCCGGTTGTCAGCGCTGTCTGGTCCTGCGACCCCACCACCGCCCTGGCCTACCCTGCCCGGTACCTCTTCACCTTCCTCGAACATCACGGCATGCTCGGCATCAAAGGCTCGCCACAGTGGAAGACGGTGACGGGCGGATCGCGGCGCTATGTTGACCGTGTGGTCGAAGGCCTCCAGGATGTCCGCCTCTCCAGCCCTGTGCTGGCTGTGCGGCGGATCCCGACCGGAGTGGAGATTACGACGGCGTCCGGAACCGAGCACTTCGACGCTGCGGTTATCGCCGCCCATCCCCGCGAGGCACTCGCCATGATGGCTGAACCGGTCCCCGCGGAGGTTCAGGTTCTGGGGCACATCCCGTATTCCGTCAACCACATCAAGTTCCACCGCGATTCCGCGGTCCTGCCCCGCAGCCGCGCCGCCCGCGCCTCCTGGAACTACCGGCTGCCGTCCTGCGCTGCACGTCCCGGCCAGGTGCTGGTCAGCTACGACCTCACCCGGCTGCAGCGTCTCACCCCCGACGACGGCGGCAGCTACATCGTGAGCCTCGGTGAATCGGACCTGATTGAGCCGGACTCAGTGCTGCAGGACCTCGTCTACGAGCACCCGCAGTACACGCCTGAATCCGTGGCCGCCCAGGAACGCCTGGGGGAGCTGGGCGACCACCGGCTGGCTTTCGCGGGCGCGTACCACGGCTGGGGGTTCCACGAGGACGGCGCCGCCGCCGGTGTGCGGGCGGCCGCGCAGCTGGGCCGCGAGTGGGAGGATCCCTTCGTCCGGGTGCCGGACGCATCGGCCACGGACCCGGTTGCGTCCGGTGCCGGGCAGTCTTCGGAGCTGGTGCCATGAGCGCGGCCATCTACCGGACCCGCATCCGCCATGTGCGGCAGGATCCGCTGAAGAACGCCTTCAGCTACCGCAGTTACAGCTGGTACGTGGACCTCGATGACCTGCCACAACTGCCTTGGTGGCTGCGTCCACTCGCCGGATTCCACGCGAAGGACCACTTGGGGGATCCCGCGGCCAGCATCCGCGAGAACGTGGACCGCTTCCTCGCCGTGAGCGGCGAAAAGCCCGACGGCGGCAGGGTCACCATGCTGGCCAACGCCAGGGTGCTGGGCCACGTCTTCAACCCCATCAGCATCTTCTGGTGCCACGGCAGCGATGGCGGGCTGCGTGCTGTGATCGCCGAGGTCCACAACACCTACGGCGAACGGCACTGCTACCTCCTGCATCCGGACGGCGCCGGCCGCGCGCGTACCGGTAAGGAGTTCTTTGTCTCCCCGTTCAACGAGGTGGACGGCAGCTATCGGATGAGCCTGCCCGAACCGGCGGGCAAACTGGCCGTGGCCGTGGTGCTGGAGCGCGCCGGACGGAAGCCCTTTACCGCCACCATGACCGGCGACCGGCGGCCCGCCACAGCCCGCAGCATCCTGGCGGCGGCGGCCGCGGTGCCGCTGGCGCCGCTCCGCGTTGCCCTGCAGATCCACTGGCAGGGAATCAGACTCTGGGCCCGAGGCCTGCCCATCATCAACCGCCCCCACCACCCGCCACAGGAGGCCGTCTCGTGACTCTCACGGATCCGTCGTACACTGACCCCTCGTACAGTGACCCCGCGTACAGGGACCCTTCACACCGGCGAAACACGCCGGGCGAGGCCTTCCGGGTGCCGCCGGCTCCGGCGGCCATCGACGCGGAGGTGTGGCCCGGCGTCGCCCGTCCCCCCGCGGGGATCAAGGCGCAGATGGCCGGCAAGGCCGCCGATTCGCTGTTCCGGGCGGCGGTCCGACGCCTGCCGCTGCGGGTGGAATACCCCGACGGGACGGTGCTGGGCACCGGCCATTCCGGCGGGCCGGTGATGACCATGCTGCGTCCGGATGACTTCGCCGTTCGGATCGGCGACAACGGGCTGATCGGGCTGGGGGAGTCCTTCATGGCGGGGGACTGGGAAGCGCCAGACCTTGCCGGCGTTCTGGAGGTCTTTGCCTCCTCGGTGGACACGCTCATCCCCGTGCCGCTGCAGAAACTCAGGAGCCTGTACCTGCCGCGTGCGCCCCGGCAGGAGCGCAACACCGAGCAGAACACGCGCGGCAACATCTCCCGGCACTACGACCTTTCCAACGAGCTGTTCGCCAACTTCCTGGACAGCACCATGAGCTACTCCTCGGCGCTGTTCCCGGCATCGGCGGGCCAGCTGACCGAGGTGGGCTGGGATGCCCTGGCCGCTGCGCAGCAGGCCAAGATCGACAGGCTGCTGGACAAGGCCGGCGTGGGGGAGGGCACCCGGCTGCTTGAGATCGGCACCGGCTGGGGCGAGCTGGCCCTGCGGGCCGCAGCCCGCGGCGCCACCGTGTACTCGGTCACCCTCTCCAGCGAGCAACAGGCGCTCGCGCAGCAGCGTATCGAGGAAGCCGGCTTCTCCGGGCAGGTCACCGTGGGACTGCAGGACTACCGCGCCGTGGAAGGCGAGTATGACGCCGTCGTTTCCGTGGAGATGATCGAAGCGGTGGGCTACGAATACTGGCCCGTCTACTTCCAGACCATCGACCGGGTGCTGGCGCCCGGCGGCAAGGTGGCCATCCAGGCCATCACCATGCCGCACGGGCGGATGCTCGCCACCCGCAACGCCTACACCTGGGTGCACAAGTACATATTCCCAGGCGGATTCCTGCCGTCGGTGCGGGCGATCGAAAGCGTCACGGAGCAGCACACCACCCTCCGGGTGCGTGAGCGCCGGGGGATGGGTGACCACTATGCTGCCACTCTGAGGCTTTGGGAGGAGCGGTTCCTGCAGCGTGCCGCGGAAGTGCGCGGGCTCGGGTTCGACGCGGTCTTCCAGCGGATGTGGCTGTTTTATCTTTGCTACTCGCGGGCCGGCTTCCAGTCCGGCTACCTGGATGTGCAGCAGATCGTCCTGGACCGCCGGGAGGCCCAGCTGTAGCAGCCTGTCCTGCCCGCCGGAAGGTGCAGCCCGAGTCCGGCGTTTGCTTAATCACAGTGGGGGGGGCGGCGCCAGCGGGGGGGGCCCCCCCCGGGTGGTTGGGGGCGCCCCCCAAAGGGCGGC